>CAYOLQ010000004.1:0-8280 GCA_964404825.1 uncultured Chitinophaga sp. | reverse complement strand
CCTCCGTTCCTTTTCTCATCCAGAACCTCAACACCAAACTGAGCATGAAGATTCGCACCTATTGCATATTTCCACCGGTTTTGAAAATTGAATTGTCTGGATACCGGCACGTCCAAAAATCCATCTTTATTATGATCTATTTCCATACTATTTGTAGATGCATGAAACAGAAGTATGGTGCTCCATCGATCATTTATGGTTTGCGCGGTTGTAAAGTTGCTTTCATACCGTCCTTCGGTATTTGCAAAAAGGTTTACAAATAGCTTGTCTCCCAAATCGGGTTTTTTGAATTCAACATTAATCTGTCCCGTTGTGGATTCATAACCATTTAATACCGAAGATGTTCCTTTTGACACTTGTATGGATTCCATAAACGGACCCGGTATATGACTTAATCCGAATCCCGATTCAAGTCCTCTGAGGGATGGAATATTCTCATATAAAAACTGACTGTACTTTCCGTCAAGCCCCAGCATTCTGATTTTTCTGGCCCCGGAAACAGCATCAGTATATCCGACATCAACCGTTGCGCTGTTTTCAAATGATTCTCCGATATTACAACATGCGAGTTTCTGAAGTCCCGCTTCTGTTGTGATCTGAGTCGGCATAGTGTTTAAGCGGGAGGTATATTCCCCGCCTTTTCGCTTTGTTAATATAACCTCCTGTAAATCGAGAGCGGATTTCATTATTACAACCATTTCAGGCATACCGCTGTTAACCGTTATGGTGTCCTGCTTATATCCCATGTAACTAAATATAAGTGAGTTCCAGTCTTCCGGAAGCGGGTTGCGGATTAAGAAATGTCCGTCCTTACCGGTAATCACCCCTTCCTGTGAGGCTGAGTAATACACATTAACAAACTCAAGCGGTACCGGATGACCATGCTTATCCGTCTCAAAAACTTTTCCGCTGATTGTCCCGGAGGACATCTGTGCTGAGATTTGCATAAATAGATATAATCCTGTAAGGATCAAAAAAATAGATCTCATATACTTCTTTGTTAAATTATTAATAAATCAAACCGTTACAAAGAAGTAATCTCAAATAATCAGTATGCGGCAGGTAATTTGATCGGGTGGGGAATGATCTCTGAATTTATAATAACCGTATGTGGAAACAGTTTGGTATTCTGAAATTCCTGGTCTGGTAAGATTGAACGCCTCTCTGCATACCGGCCTTAAATCAGGAAGAAATATAGTACTGGTAAAGACTTTATCTGAATTAAAGCTTGCTTTTAAATCAAAACAGCAGGTATTATTTATCCCTTCAGTTTCCGAAGAGCAGCAATGGGCGTTTCTTTGTAAATCTCCGGAATCACAATTACATAACTTTTGATCGAGGTGGATATCAGAGGCCGGGTGAAAATCAAACGAATAGCTCTCTGTACTAAAACAGTAATGGAAATGCATAATACCGCCGGAAAGAGATAATAGTAGTATTCCCAGTAACAAATTGGTAATTATGTATTTCAGAATTCTCATCGGCACAAAAGTAAGTTCATATTTACTTAATAGCAAGAAAAAATGACTGATTAACATTTGTTTAACCTGCAAGAAAACTATATTAATAAAATTCTTTTACTTTTGAGCGACATAAATATTTATGGATAACAGACAAAAAACCCTGATAAGGGCATCCTGGATTAGCATTCTTGGTAATGCTTTCCTTGCTGTGATGAAAATTGCTCTCGGTATTTTGTCAGGAAGTCTTGCGGTTATTGCTGACGGAATTGATTCATCAAGCGATATAGCCACATCAGTTATTACACTTTTTACAGCCAGATTACTTTCAAAGCCACCAAATATTAAGTATCCCTATGGTTACGAGAAAGCCGATACCCTTGCCACAAAAGCCCTTTCGTTTGTGATTTTTTTCGCAGGAGCGCAATTGGCAATTTCTACCATAACCCGCCTTTTTAATCCTCAAATAACCGAACCCCCGGAAATACTGGCAATTTATGTAACACTGGTTTCTATTCTGGGAAAACTGAGTCTCTCATATTACCTTACGCGGACCGGAAAATCCGTTTCCAGCTCAATGCTTCTGGCGAACGCCAGAAACATGCAAAACGACGTGCTGATTTCTTTGGCGGTGCTGGTTGGATTGATTTTCACCTTTATACTCAATATGCCAATCCTGGACTCTGTAACGGCATTGATTGTAAGTATCTGGATTATGAAAGTTGGATTACAGATATTCTTCCAGTCAAACACAGAATTAATGGACGGGATGAAGGATCCAATTTTATATTGTGAGCTTTTTAAGGCGGTAAAACAAGTTGAGGGTGCAAAAAATCCTCACCGGGTCAGGGTTCGTAAAATTGGTAATCTCAATATGATTTCAATGGATGTAGAGGTTGACCCGAATATCACAGTAACGGAAGCACACGAAATTGCCCGGAAGGTGGAGATTATTATTAAAGACAGCCTTCCAAATGTATATGATATCGTCGTTCATATCGAACCATATGGTAATAAGGAAGAAAACGAAAAATTCGGACTTAAGGAAGGTGATGTGGAGCAATATTCCTTATAAAAGAATGTTATTTGTATTATTTCTAAACTTATTCCTAATTTTGCCATTCTTAGTTTTCTTAAAACCATGCGGTAATAATGAACATTACACCCGATATGAAACTTGCTGATGTGTTGTTTCACAACTTCACGCTTCTACCTGTAATCTCCCGGTTTAATATCAAGCTTGGATTCGGCGATAAAACGGTTTCTGAGGTTTGCCGTGATGCTGATGTAAATATCGATTTTTTTCTGGAAATTACTAATTCTTATGTCGACGAGGACTATATCCCACAGAAAGAATTAAACTCATTCCCTGTTTCCCTCATTGTTCAATACCTGAATAAAACTCATCAATATTACCTTGAAGAGAAAATACCCGAAATCGGCCGGTTAATTCACATGGTTATCGAAGCCGAAAAAACCTCAAATGATACCTTCATTCTGGTCGAAAATTTTTTCACTGAATATATGCAGGAGCTTACGAACCACATAAACCGTGAAGAAACAAAGGTACATCCTTATGTTTTGGAGATCGAGTCTGCATTTTTAAAGAAAGAAATCAGCAAAACCTTATATTCAAAAATTGTTAAATACTCCATTAATAATTTTGCCACAGAACATGACAATGTTGAAGAGAAACTCTTCGATTTGAAAAATATTATCATTAAATATCTTCCCCCATGTAATTCTGCCGGCGTTTGTAATACTATTTTAATTGAACTTTTCCGGCTCGAAAAAGACCTTAACGCTCACGCTTCTCTCGAAGATAAGGTGCTCATTCCCAAAGTGGCCGCTATGGAAGAAAAATTGCTTTCCCTTTATAAAGCTTAAAAATGGACAGGGTTAAATTCGTAATTGTTGAAAAATCTTACCTTATCCGTAAAGGTATCGCCTCAATCATTAATCGAATTGAACATGCAACAGTTGTAAAAGAACTGGAAACCCTGGACGAGATCAATTCAACATTACTCAGGTTTTTGCCGGATTTTCTGGTCATCAATCTGAGTCTTCTTAAAGAAATTGGAACCATTAGAAACGCCGGAATAAAAGCAGATCTTTCCCGCATCTGCATTGGAATTGATTCAGAAAACGCTTCAAAAAACTACCCGCCTGAAGAATTACGGGAAATCATCAGCACTCTTGATGACCGTGATATAATATATAAAAAACTTCAGGCTTTAATCCGGGAAAAGGTAGAGAGCCGGCATTTGCTATCCGGACAAAACGAGCTGAGCGAAAGAGAAAAAACCATTCTGAAACATGTTGCCAAAGGGCTCACTAACAAAGAGATTGCAGAAACATTATTCCTTAGTACTCATACAGTAATTACCCATAGGAAAAACATAACCAATAAACTTGGAATTAAAACAATCTCAGGCCTCACTGTCTATGCAATTTTAAATAGTATTATTAATATTGGAGATTTGCATTAATTAAGACATTTGTCTAATTAGTTCATCATATAATAAAATCTTGAGTGCCGCGTTTTTAATTCATTGATTATATTTGTGTTTAGGAATATGATTATCACCCGCATAAGATTTTTTATCTTTGCACTTTAAATGTAATAACTATGGAAAACAAAAAAAATTCGATGTCCCTTTTGGTTGCGGGATTTGCCATAATGACTTTGGCCCTTATTGTTGTGCTCTTTCTTTATTTTAATCAGCGAAAAGAAAGCCGGGCCATAATTGCCCAACTTCAGGAGTATTCAGGAAAAATGGAAGTTAAAAAAGACTCCCTCGAAACAGAACTGAATGGTATAATTCTTCAGTATGATGCTTTAAAATCTGATAACGACACGCTTAATCAACAATTAACGTTGCAGCAGGAGAAAATTAAAAAGCTGCTTTCTATGCGTATCAGTGATGCCGAAAAAATCAAAAGGTATGAAAAGGAATTGTTAACTATTCGCGATGTTCTTAAAAGCTATATTGTTCAAATCGATAGTCTTAATACAAGAAATCAGGTTCTTCTTGTTGAAAACAAAGACCTGAAAAATGTTGGGGCAAAACTTGAATCGGTAAATAAACAGCTGAAACAGGAAAAAGAAGAGCTTACCTCTATTAAAGATGCTGCTAAAACCCTTATTGCGGCTGGAATTACTCCTGTACCTCTGAACAAAAGGAGCAAAGAACAGGATAAGGTGGATAAAGTAACCAAAATACGCGTTGACTTTACGCTTCGCAAAAACGCCGTTGCCGATGCGGGAGCTAAAACTCTTTATCTGCGTCTTGTTCGACCGGATGCTGTTGTTTTGGGATCCCCTCAATCGGGTGTAATTGACTATATGGATTCACAGATTCCTTATAGTGCAAGCCGTGAAGTTAATTATGAGAACAACGATTTACCGGTTTCAATCTTTTGGGATAATACCGGTGACCTTATAAAAGGAAATTATATCTGTGAACTATACTGTGAAGGAAAACTCATCGGAAACACTGAATTTGTTCTTAGATAATTTCTCAAACACAATATCCAAATGTATTTTTGCCTGAATGCCCATCCCGCATTCAGGCAATTGTTTTTTCAATGATGTGGTCAGCTATAAAAATACCTTCCTCATTAAGTATATAACAGTCGTTTTCTACCCTTACATTACCGCTTTTTACAAAACTTTGTATCCCTGATATAAAAAATTCCGCCTTTTGTTCTCCAAATAGTTCTTTAAGCTTTGGAAGGCAAACCCCCTTTGATGTGCGCATTGATGTCATTACATATTCATTGTATTTATTATCCCCCGTAAGGACCTCCGTTTCAAAATACTCAGATCCCGCTATAACCCCATCCATATATTTTTTATTGTTGCTAAAATTCCACCTTCTGCTTATTGTGTCAAAAGAATGTGCAGATGGGCCTATTCCCAGATACTTCTTTTGCTCCCAGTAGCTATTATTGTGTCGTGACTCAAATCCCTTTAAAGCAAAGTTCGAAATTTCATAATGTTCAAATCCTGCTTTACCTGCCATTTTTATCAGAACCCGGAATTGATTCAAGCTTTCTTCCTCAGGAATTGAGCTGATCCTGCCCTTTTTTCTCCAATGATCAAATACCGTCCCCGATTCGTAAGTTAAATGGTATGCCGAAAAATGTTGTATGCCCAGTGATAATGCGATATTCAGATTATTTTGCCAGCTATCTTCCTCCTGACGCGGAAGACCATAAATTAAATCAATACTTATATTTTTAAAACCGGCTTGTTGTGCGTCTCTTACCGATTGAATTGCGCGGGAAGAATCGTGTATACGATGCATTAGTTCTAGATCGTGGTCCTGAAACGACTGAATTCCAATACTTAATCTGTTGATTCCCAATTTTTTCAGCTCGATAAGGTACGCCAAACTTAAATCTTCAGGATTTGCCTCGAAGCTTATCTCAGCATTCTCCGCAATATTATAATAGCTGTAAATTGATCCCAGAATAGCATCCAGCTCACTAATTTCCATGACAGAGGGCGTACCGCCGCCAAAATAAATGGTTTCAATACTTTCATTACCCAAATAAACTTTTCTTTCTTCTATTTCGCGGAGAATTAACGGTATTAATTCTTTCTTTTGCCATAAGGAAACAACAAAATGGAAATCGCAATATCTGCAAGCCTGCCTGCAATAGGGAATATGAATATAAATACCTGCCATTTTTTATTCCGGATAACTACTATTCCTGTTTAACTTCGGGATAAACCAATCAGACACGGGCTTTCATTTATCTTATCAAAAGGCTATATTTGCTGCGAAATTTTTAATTAAGCACCCGGCATGAGAATTATAAAATTCTTCTATTCCTTTTACAAATCTCTTCTCGTTTTTCTTCTTATTTTAATTGCAAGTACCATTCCTGCTGACGAAGTTCAGGAAGTGTCCTGGTTAAATATCCCTGACTTTGATAAAATAGTCCACTTTGGAATGTATTTCCTCTTTTCATTTGTACTAATCTATGATTTATTAAAATCTAAACCAGCGCTTTCAACTATCAGGATTTATATGATTGCAACAATTTTTGCTGTTTTTTACGGAGGATCCCTTGAGTTAATTCAGGCTAATCTGCTAAAATCCCGATCCGGAGACATAATAGATTTTCTGTTTAATACAGCAGGTGTAGTCCTTGCTGCTTTACTATGGATGATTTTAAAGAAACCTAAATAATAAACCCGGCATTCCCCGCTTTAATATTTACAGCTAAATGAGCTATTGTCTCTGTCTGGAATATTTTTAAGATCTCCTCTCTTAATTCTGAATACCGGCTGTGAAGCGCACAAGGGTTCTCCTGCTCTGAGCAATATTTAACTCCAACAACACATTTATGAAAATTATCCATCCCGTCAATGACTTCAACAATATCCATCAATAAAATATTTTCCATATTCTTTCCTGGTCCAAATCCTCCATTCGGCCCTTTGGTTGAAGATAAAAGCTTGTGCTTAGCAAGCGATTGTAAAATTTTTCCCAAAAAAGGAGTGGGAATATCCAAATCTGAAGAAATCTGTTTAATACCTATTTTATTCCCCTTTTCACAATTAACCGCAAGATAAAGAACAGACCTTATAGCATATTTACAGGTATTCGATAACATATATTTTTATTTTAAAGGGATTTTTTTTATCCTTTCAACATGTCTGCCTCCGTCAAAACCGGTTCTTAAAAACATATCTATAATAAGAAATGCTTCATCTTTTGATATAAAACGGGCAGGTAAAGCACAAATGTTTGCGTCATTATGTGAACGTGCAAGCCTCGCTATTTCAACATTCCAGCATATGGCCGATCGTATTCCGGGGTGCTTGTTTACTGTCATATTTATTCCATTGCCGCTTCCGCAAATGGAAATGCCAAATGAATAAATACCGCTTTCTACGGCATCTGCAAGAGGATGGGCAAAATCAGCATAATCAACAGCTGTAGGACTGTTTGTTCCAAAATCTTGTACCTTTATCCCTTGTTTCTGAAGATATTTAGTGATTTCCTCTTTAAGTTCAAATCCAGCGTGATCTGCTGCTATTGCAAGTTGTATCTTTTCCATGGAAAAATATTTATCTTCAAAAATACTTAAATATTTTAATACCTGATAGTATTTTTATTCAGGTGGATCAACGAAATGAAACCTATCAACTATTGTGTTGATAAATTGTTTAAGAATTAAAGTCTAAATTAAAAAGAACTACTTGCATAACAGAAATTGAAATTACTTATAATAATTTTCTGATTTTTCAAATATTTTTTACGACCAGATAAGATGAAAAAATAAACATTATCTGAACATTTTCTGATACTAAAAACTAATGGAATTTTTCAGAAAAAAGTGCAATTAACAAGTTGTTAATTACTGCTGAATTAATTGATTTTCAAAGTGTGTCAGAGAATTTTGATGTTGATATCATGTTTTGAAAATTTTATAAGTAAACTTGCCAAGGAATTAGCAATAATTTTTGTAACAATATTAACGGGATAATATCATCATCATTTAATATTTTAAAATTTAATTATTTAATAATAATAGAAATGATTAATGTTAATAATGCTGTGATTATCAAAAATGGATTTGTTGATATGGTAATCGATAAGCATCTTGATCTTCCTTCTGAGATTAAGAAAATGAAAAATGAAAAAAATGCTGTGATACTGGCTCATTATTATCAGGAACCTGAAATTCAGGATATTGCTGATTTTGTAGGAGATAGTCTTGCCCTGTCACAGGAGGCGGCTAAAACATCCGCAGATATTATTGTTTTTGCCGGTGTTCATTTTATGGCTGAAACTGCAAAAAT
>CAYOLQ010000003.1:53107-75406 GCA_964404825.1 uncultured Chitinophaga sp. | reverse complement strand
GTTAGCTTCGAAAGTGGTAAAAGTGGATATGCATATATAAAAATCAAACTTATTCAGGGGAATACCCTTAAAGATCCTTTGTTTGAGCAGATCGAAAATCGTCAGACCAATCGGGGTGAATATGATAATACCTTGATCCCGCAGGAAAAGATAGGCCGGCTAAAATACATGCTTACCGATGATAGCATTAAGGCCCGTTTCTTCAGAAAAGATTCAATGGAATTTTTAATGTTGAGGGATCTTATCGAAAGGGCGAATACCATTCAGATGAAGGATAACGCATTTAAAAAGGAATTGTTAAGCTGGATTAGATTTAACAGCAAAGAAGAGAACCGGCATAAAACGGGTCTTAGCTACCGGGTAATGGGGATGCCGGCAGCTCCGGTATTTTTGGGAAAACAGATTGTAAATGCTTTCTTAAAACCTTCAAAACAGAATAGCTCTGATTTAAAAAAGCTGGACTCATCCTCACATCTTGTTCTTTTCAGCTGTCGTGAAAATACTACTGAAAACTGGATTCGGCTTGGAATCTCTCTGCAGCGGTTTTTGCTGGAATCAACTGCATTCGGTATTTCTGCTGCATGGATGAATCAGCCCTGTGAAGTGGAATCTGTGTCCATTGCCCTGAGGAATGAGTTTCATATTTATAATGAATACCCTGCTATACTATTACGAATTGGGTATGGGCAGCAGTTGCCATATTCTCTGAGACAGGAGAGACAGAAGTTTATGAATTAGCTTAGTAGGTCAAACAGTGCCCACATACGAGCCATACTATATTTTCTTTGCGTCCTTGCGCGAAATAAAAAAAGTTTCTCGAAAAGTCGCAAAGTGTAGGAGTTGGGGAGGGGCAAAAGCCTAACCACAAAACTCACAAATTTAAGAAATTACATTTTTTATCGCATGCATAAAATCTAATACAAAATCCTCGCCCGTATTGTGTGAGGAATATCCTTTAACTCGCGGAGAACAGAGGGGTCGAGGCCGCTTTCCGTTTCAATAATAACATAGCCAATTTCAGAGTCGGTCTGAAGGTATTCAGCAGAAATATTGATATTTCGTGAGCTGAAAAAGTCGTTAACCTCCCTCAGAACTCCCGGTACATTGTCGTGAATATGCAAAAACCTTTGTTTCGAAGTGTTTGCCTGAAGGGATATTTCCGCGAAGTTTACAGCGCCGATCGTTGAACCGGTATCGCTGTATTTTACAAGTTTTTCGGCAACTTCCAGACCAATATTTGCCTGAGCTTCCATGGTGCTGCCCCCGATATGCGGGGTAAGGATAACGTTTGCAAATCCCTGCAACTCATTTTCAAATGTGTCACCGTTACCGGCGGGCTCTTCAGGAAAAACATCTGCCGCAACACCTGCCAGATGATTCATACGCAAACCTTCAGCCAGTGCGGCATAGTCAACAACATCACCGCGTGAGGCATTGATAAGACAAGCTCCTTTTTTCATCATCGCAACCTGATCCCTTGAGATCAGATTCCGTGTTAACTCAGTTGAGGGAACGTGTATGGTCAGTGTATCGGCTATTTTCAGCAGATCGTTCAGGGTGGAAGTTGGTCGTGCATTTCCCAGACTCAGTTTCTTTTCAATGTCGTAATAGTGAATTTCCATGCCCAGGTTTTCAGCCAGAATGGATACCTGTGATCCAATATGACCGTAACCAATGATTCCAAGGACTTTTCCACGCACCTCCACGGCGTTTTTAACGGCTTTCATCCACACTTTGTTATGCGCGAGGGTGCTTTTTTCGGGAATGCCACGCATCAGCATTATGCATTCGGCAATTACCAGTTCGGCAACAGAACGGGTATTCGAAAAGGGAGCATTAAAAACAGGAATTCCGAGGGATTTTGCAAAACCGGTGTCTACCTGGTTAGTGCCGATGCTGAAACAGCCAATAGCAAATAGTTTCGGGGCTTTCCGGAGGATTTCCCGGTTGAGTTCAGTACGGCTTCTGATCCCAACGATATGGGTATGTTCTAACTTTTTTTCAAGTTCAGTTTCAGGCAGAGCTTCTTTAAAACACTCGATATCCGTGTATCCGTTTTCGATGAAATAATTTCTGGCGTTTTCGTGAATACCTTCCAATAAGAGGACCTTAATCTTACTTTTGTCGAGTGAGTACTTTTTCATTTTTATCGGGCAATTAGGCTGTGGCTTTTTCAGAGAATAAAGATGCCACAGATTAGCCGGAATAACAACAAATGGAATGAAAAAAATTGCAAGCCCCGGGAATATTACAATCCCAGACTGAGTTTCTGCTACCCTCTCACTGTGGCTTCCGGAAGTCGCTTCTGCACATCCCTCAGTTGCTCAATGTTTTCGATACCAAGGGTGAACCCATCGATGAACCGGGCTGCTGTATGAAACTGGAGGCATTCGTCTTTTTTGTGTGTCAACTTGCCTGCTCCGTAAACCTTCATCCCGATTATGGCTTTACCATTGTCCTTCATCCGGCCCAGTACTTTCTGCACCCGATCGATATCTGCATCCATGGATACACCTCCCGGATTATACCTTGCCAGATCTACTTCAACCCAGGGTGAGTCGGCGGCAGCTTCGAGGGCTCCGATAGAATGACAGGATATCCCATGAGAGCGAATAATTCCTGCTTCCTTAGCTTCGCTGAGAGCCTCCATTGCGCCTTTCATATTCACGGTCCAGTTGGGGTCTGTTATGGCATGAAGAAGTACAATGTCGATCCGGTCGGTACCAATTTCGCTTCTGAAACGATCGAGGTCAGCCTTTACGTTTTTGTAGTTATGGGAATTTGTTTTGGTAAGGATAACGACTTTATCACGATCAATTTTCTTTAATGCTTCCTTCATATTTGCATGGGTACCATACTGGTCGGCCGAATCCCAGAATGTAATTCCACTGTCGAAGCCTGCCTGCAACAAGTCGGCCATGCCTTTGATTCCGAGTTGTCTGCTTTGGTTTGAACTGCCTCCCCAGCCGTTGGTACCCGTTCCCATTGCCATCCGGGAGATTTCAATACCCGTTTTGCCAAGGATAACCCGGTCGTAGGGATACAGTTTTTTTGTCCCAGCAAAGACATGATAGGGAAATGCCGAGAGCAGAGCAGATCCCGCTATACTATATTTAATGAAGTTTCTGCGTTTCATATTAATGTTTTTTAAGCGACTATTGTTTTATAACTGTACCTGAAATTTCCGAATCCTTATAACCAACCCTGAAAATATAGGGTCCGGGAGCAAAATTACTCATATCAATTTGATCTGTAACAATTGTTTTACTGTTTTTATACTGTTTGATCAGCATAACAGATCCCTCTATATTAATAATTTCGAGCTTCAAATCAGCTGATTCAATGCCTGTAATACGCACATTAAGCAAATCGATTGCAGGATTGGGGTAGAAGTTAATTGAGGTCTGATCCAGATTTTCAAATTCAATATTTATAGCAACCGAAACCGAAACGGAAATTGTATCTGAGTTGGAACAATCATTGGCTCCGGTTACTTTAACCCAATACTCATGTGTTCCGGCACCTGCAATTTTACCTGAAATCTGCAGGGAGTCGTTAATTGAATTATCATTCCATAAATAATTTATGTAATTGCCCGGCTGCGGTACTAAAACAATTGTCTCATGGTTTTCAATATACAGGTCGTTACCGAGGGAAACCTCAGGTTTTGACAGCAATTCAATGGTAATTGAATCCTGACCGGGGCAACCGTTTTTATCTGTTACATTTACTGCATATTTACCAGCCTGATTGATTTCAATATCATGAGTTATCTCGCCGGTATTCCATAAATATTTCATAAAACCCTGGCCTGCATCCAGAAAAACAGATGCTCCATCGCATAACACATTGTTGTTATTGTGCAATGATGGCATCGGTAAATCATTTGCAGTAATCACAATGGTATCGGATGCTGAAATAGTATCGTTTACAGCTTTAACATAGTATTTACCTGCAGATTTTACGGTAAGTGTTTTTCCAACGGAACCATCATTCCACAGGTAAGAGTCAAACCCGCTCCCTGCACTTAATACAACACTGTCGTTTAAGCATAAAATCCTATCATCACCCAGTTTTACGACAGGCTTTATAAACAGTATCGTGTCGGGTTCCGATTTTATTTTCTCTGTGTTATTTGTATGATCTTTTGCAACAGACTGAATCCGATATTCGTTTCCACCAGGCAGATTTACAGTAAACATATTGTCAGTAATATCTGCATACATGATATAAGGTTCATTCCCTGATGATATTAAAAGATTATAATCATCAATTCCGCTACCCATAGGATCATCATTACCAGTCCAGCTTATTTCAACAATATCAGAATTGATCCTGTTTATGGAATTGATTTTACTCAGAGGAGGTTTTGCATCTATTGTATTGAATGCTGTATTTGTTAAAATCGGGGCATTAATATCAAAAACAATATTTGCAAAAGCCTTTATGGTATCACCGGTATGTGCAGTGCTGATTGGTTTGATTGTGAAATTTACCGATCCCTCACCATTCCGGGTAATTGTATCATTGATAGGCAGAAATCCCAGGTCGGGGTTAATGTTTGGTAAGCCCGTTATTGGGTCAAAAGCCTGGAAAATCCAGAATGCCTGTCGTTTTGTGACATCAATCCCTGCAGTTACATCCAGATATACACCAATTGTATCAACAAGGTTAATACGTTTGAAATAATGTGATGAATTTGGCGGTACCTGAAATGTGAAATTACGGAATGAAAATTCTCCCAGGCGGAATGAAAACATATTGGCCATATCATCAATTTTGTGAGTGATCACAACCTTATTAACTGCGGCAGTAGCCAGCTTGGGATCGTTTTCAAACCTTATTCTGTAAGGGAGTTCATCATGTACAGAAACCCATTTGGGCTCGCCATACCCTGCAGGTCCTGTAATATCGTTCGGATCTGCGGATGCAACAATTGAGATTTTAAAAGGATCCGGGGGCTTCGGCACATCGTTTATTGTAACGGAGGCTGAGCCGGAGCAACCATTCGCATCAACAATAACTACAACATAGTATCCTGGTGCCAGATTGAATACCGATGGAGTGGAACTACCATCAGGCCAGATAAACTCGTACGGGGGAGTACCACCCGAAACACTCACTGTTGCTGATCCATCTGTACAACCATGACATGAAACATCATTTTTGCTTACGGTAATCTGTGCAAAATTCTTACCTAAACCAGAAAATAATGCAATAGCTATGATAAGAAGGGATTTCATTATTTTAGTTTTTATAATTAAGCATTTGAAAGAGTCTATCATAAGCTTATTTTTTATCTTCAACAGGACAAATGTTTTAAAAGGATTTGCCAGTTATTTTCCCGAAAGGCCGGATTTCATATTATTATATGTTTTCATAAGAAAATCATTTTCTTCAGATGACTTTTTTCCCCCGGCATTTTGGTTTTTCATCTCTTCAATAGCCGAATCCAGAAATTTTATATCCGATTCTTTAATCATGTAATCCTTATTAGCAGAAATACATTGATTTACATTGAAACACGCTGAATAGAGAAAGATGTACTTTTTATTTACCGAACTGGCATTTTCGCTTATTTTCAGAATCGGTTCCATTTCAAGATCGCCATATATATTGTTCATCAGCAGAATGTTCCTATACCATTTATACTGTGTATCATTATTTAAAATGGAACTGCTATTCAATTCAGAATTATTCCATAAGTATTCCCAGGCTTTTTTCTGATCGTCCATCCCTGAAATTTCACATTTCAGCTTTATTCGATTAAGTTCGACTTTTTGACCTGCAAAGTTTTTTTGCAGAAAGGAATAGTTTTTCAGGAAAAAAGCGCAGGCGTTTTTATCATTCAGGGTCTGGAACAGGTTGAAAGTATATATACTTAAGTTCTCAAGGTAACCGTTCGTATTACTGCCAGATGCATCCATCCATATTTCTTTTATTTTGCGACAGGCTGTTTCATTGTCTATAATGAATAATGCATGGATTACCTGATTAGGCAAAAAGATCGGGTGTCCGGATGATAGAAATTGCGAAACTGACAGTTCGCTGATTTTAAGAAAGCTTTTTCCTGTAAGAAGCTGATCCAGATATATGGAAAGATATGAACCAATAGTCTTTTCCATTTGTCGATCCCAAGAAATATCCGACATCCGGGCAAGAGTAAACTTTGCACTATGAGGATGGGGGTCATTATTGACTTCATCTAAGGATTTAAATGAAAGGAAAGAGTCAAGTGTCTTCTTCATTTCTGACCAGTCGCTCTGTGTCAGTTTTACATATTCATCGGGGTAATAGGAATAGGGGACATCCTTTGATTGTGACTGAGCCCAAAAACCCGGACTTAAACTAATGAGCAGGAAAAAAATATACTTCTTCATAAAATCAGATTTTTAATTACCATTGAGGATTTTCCGGATCTTTCGACCAGTCGAATCCCGGCACTGTAAGTTTAACTCCCGGACTGATCTCAATTATACGTCCCCGGACTTCAGCATCAGCATATCCTGATGCACTATATGGAGCATAACCAAATGTGTTATGATCATCGATTCTTGACATTTTAAAATAGGGTAAGTGCGGGACCAGTTCATCAAAGTCAGGCAATTTATCTGTATCAGAATGTGGAGATAAAATAGCAAGAGAATCGTTAACAAATTTATGATAAAGTTCATGTGAAATGGTTTGAGCCACACATTTGAGGTGTTTTCCTGTCCCTGTCATTGTGAAAAAATTTCCATCCATATCCTTAAGAATTTCAGGTCCGCTATTAGTTGTACAGGCAAGAGGCCCCAGTGACAATACTTTAGAAGCCGGATCATAGGCTCCGTACTCAAGGGTATGATTATATGAGACCAATTCCATACCCTCCACTACCTCACCTTCTTTCCAGAATATAAACCAGCACGGTGGACTTAATGTGTAAGGCTCTGTTCCATGTGTATTTTTATCCGGGTCAAAAAACACCTGAACTTTTAAGGGATTTGTCATATCTGTTGATTTAAAAGTGTGTTTATTACCCTCCGCATCTTCACAGGATACCGTTATAATCCCATAGGTATCACCAAAGTAACTATTTTTCGCAGCAGGCAGATCACTATACGGAATTGTCATTGTTCCGTTTTGTTTATCACCGCCTGATGGCTGCCAGTAGCTGGAGGTACCATTACTCATTTCCCATTTCCAGTTGACACAATCGGATGATGCAAATGCACTGTACTTAAATGGCTCTCCGACTACCGCTTTCCAGCTTTTCAGAGAATTGTATTCAATTGTAGCTATCCACAATTCATGAACATCAATTTTAATGGAATCGGAAAGTATGACCACACCTTTAATTTTTGCTTCAGCGTAAACTGTGGTAGTATATTTATGGTCGATGTCTCCGGTTTGTACGCTGTCTGCTGCTATTGTATTGGCAAGGGTTTTATTAAATGACCATTCATTATGAGTAAATTGGGATCCATTTGACTTTTGGTAATGAAATTTATACTCCACCTGATCCATTGCAGCAGTGTTCAAATCTCCGTCAATTGTTGCCGTATAAGTTAACTGACGTTTTTCCATACATTCGGTAATATTATTCTCAACTTCTAGTTTTAATTCTTTGATAACAAAGACGGTTACTTCATCTTCGGCAGTAAATGAGAAATCGGGCCCCACAACTTTTAGCTTATATGTAGTTGTTAGCGAGGGAGTTGCTATGGGGTTCGGACTATGCGGATCGCTTAAGCCATCGCTTGGCTCCCATGAATAACACCATCCGGGACCACCGGCACCTCCTATAACCGGACCTACTTCCCCGACAACAAAATATGTGTCATCACCTGCATTAGCCTGGGAAAATGTGTAGCCGGCAGAGAACCAGAACAAGAGAATAAAAAGAATTAAATGCCTTTTCATAAATATTTATTATTAACATTTATCATAAACTATTCAAATCTGAAACGTGCTGAAATTGTTTCGCTACCTGCATTAACCCAGATATAAAGGGTATTAACAGCACCAGGTCTCAGAATATGCTGGGGACCGTTTAATTCGCGTAACTCAAACTCAAGCTCGGTCTGACCTTTTTCCAAATCTTTCCTTGTAAATGCAATTGGTAATTTATCTTCAGATATAAGTTTGAATCCCGGAACAGGTATATCAATATTCCCATCATTTGCATACTGAACTGCTATGGTTGTGGAAGTAAAAATACGGAGCCTGCCAGGAGCTTTTACTGATGTAACAAGACCAAAAGGTGAACTTTCAACAACTTCAAATCCATTTACGAAAACAGTTGAATCACCCTTTGCATTGATCGCAATTACATCATAAAATCCCAGAGGAGCACCTGTAAGGTTAAAACTCACGAATGCTTTCGTAGCATTCACAAAAATCAGGGTGTCTCTTTCGATAACATGCATTGGATTCCGAAGTATCACAGCCATGTCTGATGTAAATTTGGCCCCATACATTTCGGTTGTTACTTTACCTTTATTTCCACCCTTATTTGCATCCAGTTTACGAACCTGGAAGTTTATTATAGAGGCAAGGACAGAAATATCCTGATTAGTTCCGGCAGTAAGCGTTCCATATACAAGCAGATAGTATGTGCCTTTCTGCAGACTTGGCACAATTAATTCCTGGTTTCCATAAAATGGAATCCTGGAATTAAAGTCAAAGTCTGACCTGTCAGGTACCCTGTCAAAACTTATGAATAATTCGTTGTTTCCTGCAATAGTATCTCCTTGCAGACTTACAAGCAGAGTCTCATCTACTAATGAATCGGGAACTTCAATCCTGAAATATATTCCCTTATTGTTCGGAATTGTCCTTTCCACTGTTTCATTGATCGTTAACAGTGGGACTTCTACCTTGATGGTTGATGTGGATGATAGCGTATTATTGAAGTTATTGACCTCATTAATATTGTTTTTATTATCAGTGCGAACCACAACATGATAGGTGCCCACAGAGGTTCCCGTTACATCGGCTGTCATGCTGAAAGTGGCTACTTCATTCGGATCCAAATCAATCTGAACAGGCTTTTCCCCGAATAAGGGATCTTTGATATCCCAGTTGGTATCTGTGGAGAGATATACCATATCCGAAAGAAATCCTTTTGCATTGTTCGGTCCCAGGTTTTTAATTGTCCATCCGATTGTTAAAGGTTCACCGGCAATTGCATTTGCAGGAGCCGATATGTTTGTAACAACAAGATCCGAAGGCGGTGCAAGATTTATGGTAAGAAGAGAATAATGATAGTTATTCGTTTCTGCATTAAATTCGAATTCAGCACCGTATGGACTATCAAACGAAAGGAAATCAGTCTTAACAATTACGTAATAATTACCAACTTTAGTTATGGGTAAAAATATTTGCTCCAGCTTGTTATATGTGCCATTTGCATTTAAACCACCCATCCTTGAGAAGTATCCTAAAATGACATCGCTTTGGTCTATTATTGTATCTTTTGAAAGAAACAGACAATCATTCCATTGGGGAGCGAAGGTTATCCCGGTTCCCGCATTTTTAACCACCCAGCTGAATGAAACAGGTTGTCCTGCAATACCTGTTTCAGGAGAAGTAAATGAATTAATAATTAAATCGGATGGCTGCCGCAGGTTTATTTTAACAGGAATTAATACTGTGTTATTAGCAGTGGATCTTTCCTTGTTATTATTTAGGAAATCAGTGGAAATTTTTACAAAATAGTTTCCGGAAATACCTTCGGGTATTAATAATTGGGTCTGTAAGGAATAAGATTCCCCGGCTTTTAAGGGACCGTATTTGCCATAAATATTCATGCCACCCCGGGTGAGAGAGTTGTTAAGGCTGTCTACCAATTCCACTTTGTCGTACCATTCTTTGGCAGGGGTATTGTTTACACCCGCATTGTTCACTGTCCATCCTATGTTTGTTGTGGTACCTGATAAAATAGTTGGCACAACAGATGATCCTGAAACAAGCAGGTCGGAAGGGGTAATGAATATTTCTGATGAAAGCTGGTTATTTTTCTCATTGATGTGTTCGTAAACCGAACTGCTCGTATCTGTTGAAACAAAAACCTTATAAGTCCCGCTTCCCTGATAAAATCCTGAGGGTAAAACAAGGTTCGTTACAATAGAATATGTAGAATCGGGATCCAGTTTATCATATCTTTTTATTTCTTTCAGGAAGGTATTCATTTCAACACCTGAAATGTAGATTCTATCAGTCCAGCCTCCCTTTGCAGAAGCTGTACCTTTATTTCTGACTTTATATCTGAAAGGAATTGTTGAACCTGCGCCTGCACTGTCAGGTTGAGATATTTCCGACACAATCAAATCCGGCCATGGTGCGATGGAAATCCGAATGGTTGTATCGCTTCGAAGGAGATTATTTTCTTTGAAAATATATTCGAATACCTGATTGCCGTTATCTGTCTTTATATAAACATAGTAATCTCCGGGTTCAATATCATTTGGGATTTTGATTTTTTCAGTATTGAAATATTCCATATTTAAAGGGATCCCACCTGCAGCTGAACGGTAAAACGGGAAGTGGTATAAATTCCCGGATTTAAACGTGGGCGATTTACTCAGATAAACAACATCCATCCAGTTAAAATCTGTAGGACTGGAATTCCCGATGTTGATAACGTTCCAGCTGATATTGACCGTTTCAATATTTGTGGCGTTTTTGGGGATACTTATTTCAGAAACTACCAAATCTGCCGGTGGTCGGAGAATCACATTGGTGGAATCACTTTGGGTAAGGTTGTTTCCGTCAAATGCGTGTTCCTGCACATAATTATATACATCGGTTTCAATATAGAAGTAATACCTGCCAAAAACACCTTCAGGGATTACAACAGGCTTTGTAGTTAAGTAGCTTTCACCGGGTCGGAGGGTATCTCCGGAATGAAGGAAATCGCCCAGGAAATGTCTTTTTGATAAATTATAATCACTTGAAAAGTAAACCCTGTCATACCAATTGCCGGTTTCAGTACGCCATATACCGTCGTTTTTAACTCTCCAGCTGATGTGTATGGTGTCTTCTGAAAAGAAATCGGAAGGGGTAATCACTTCGCTGACGAACAAATCCGGGGTGGGGGCTAGTTTTACAACTATCGGACTATTACTTCCTCCGAAATTATTGTCATCATTTGTTTCAAGTATCTGAAGATTGCGGTCGGCAAATGAAAATATACTGAATATACCATCCTTATACTGAGGAAGTCTGAAACTTGCTTTTTTGGAATAAGACTGTCCGGGCTCAAGATAGGTCTGATTACTTACATACCCCAGTGAATGAAAATCGTCGGGTGAGATGCTATCCAATGACATGCTCAGGTGATCCGACCATGTAAGGTTGGCTGTATTTCCCAATCCCTGGTTTTTTACCTCCCATGTTACCTCTATTTCCTGCCCGGTAAATGCGTTCTGGGGGATTTGTACATTTGTTATTACCAAATCGGGCAACTGTCTCATAGAAAATGTTTGTACAGGACCCGGGGTTGATTCACAACCGAAATACTTCGATACAACTTGCCAGTTATAGGTTTTGCCGTATTCCGGGAAAGAATGTTCGAAGTCGGTACGTATTACAGTTAAATTCGACGCAAATGCATCCTGAGGTTTCGGTTCGTCAGATGGCCAGATAAACAAGTCGTAATTGCTTGCATTATCCGATGGCATCCAGGATAAACCAAGCGGTAATGAGAGTTCATTTGTTCCGTCAGCAGGAATCATCATGCTTACCTGCGAAGGTGTTTTTGAAGGTCTGACATTAATGGTGCTGGTAAGGTTTACCTCGCATCCAAGAGCGGTGGTTGCCGTAACATTATAAGTTGATGTTACAACGGGATTTACAATAATGGTTTGTGTAACAGCTCCCGTAGACCATAAATAAGCGGTTGCATTGGTTACATTTAATGGGATTGGTTCCGATAAACATACTGTTGTATCAGCTGGGCTAATGCCTGGTGGAAGCTCCCTTGTTACTTTAACATATGAGGATATTGAAGTACATCCTATAGGATCAGTGTATTTCACAAAATATACCCCGCTTGATTTGACAATAATTGAAGCAGTTTTCTCCAGAGTCGACCAGGTCAAGTTATCTGCAATACTCGATGTTAGTACAACAACACTATCATTGCAGAAGGTTAGTGGACCCGATGCACTGATTACCGGAACAGGAGGGTAGGGGTTTATCTGCACGGTTACCGTATCGGTATCTTCACAATTATACCTATTTTTTGCAGTTACTGTATAAGTAGAGGTATTCGATGGCAATATTGTAATGGAAGGAGTGGTTTGTCCTGTGCTCCAAAGGTAAGAATCGGCTCCTGAAGCTTTAAGATTAAAAAATGTACCTGCGCAGATTAGCGTATCATTTGTAAGTTTTATTTCCAGTTTAGGCATATTAGAAATAAGAACGGATATTGTATCATTAACCGGAAATTTATCACCTGGCAAAGCTGTGTAGGCTTTCAGTTTATAGTTCTTCAGGCCGGACAGATTAGCTTTTTTACTAAATGAATATTCCAGCGATCCTCCCACAGGAATTACCTGTGAAATATTTTCGGTTACGGGTTCATTATTGTCAAGTATATATGAAATATTAAAGCCGGTTTCCGTAAATGCTCCGATGTTTTTTACAGATACAGTTACTGTTTCATTATCCGAAAGAAGACAGGCTGTAGCAGGCATTACTGACATAATTCCGATGTCGTGGGTTGCATTTAAAAATTCATCAGCTCCAATATCCGGGAATTGAAGATCGCGATCCTCGCCGTCAATATCATCAGTAATTGCAGATATTGGTATTCCCGCATTATTCAATGATGTTTCCTGAACATGAAGATCAGTGGGGGATAAAAACTGAGGATTTATAGAAATGGAATGTAGGTCCTTGTTACTTGCAAGCCTCAATTCCGACAAATTTGCTTTATTTGTTTTCCAAAATGCCAGATTTGGCCCGGTGGTGAATAAATCGTTATAATCAGAAATATTGAGGTAGTTTTCTAATGATGTGTAAAGTGCAAATCCACCACCAGTATTACAAAGTATATTGTTCCGTAAATCTACATTTAAAGCGTAGGTGTAGTTATCTGAAATATTAAATGCACGTCCGTTTGCATTTGTACTGGTAATATTAACGCTGTTATGAGAAATATTCTGATTTCTGGAACTGTAAATATTTATACCTGTGGTATACCCTGTACCTCCGATACTAATGAAATTATTTGATATAATTCCAGGAAATTGTGAGGGACAATTGCAGGAATATAGCTGGATTCCATGACCTCCGTTAGCTAAGGAAATACGGTTCTTTTCAATTAGTAATTTCCGGGTCGTGGAACTACAGCGAATTGCAGAATAGGAAGCACTGCCCGAATTAGTTGTAATAATATTCTTTTGAATAATCAGTGTATCCTGATAGTTTACATAGATTCCGGCATTATTCTGGTTTTCTAAAGTATTGTTAATTATTGAGATGTATTTTGAGCGATTACCAGAATAAATCCCATATGATCCATTGATTATCTTATTATTTATAATCCTTATATAATCATTTCCATAAATGTCTGTGGAATTTATAATTATGGAATTGATGGAAGCACTTCGGATAATGCTATTTGATATAGTATTCGAATGTGACTGGTTGCTTATATCAATAACATTTCCATAATTAATGTTTTCTGCAAGTATAGTCAGTTTGTTGAAAATTAGATATTTAGCTCCTAACAGTTGCAGTGTATAATTTTTGGAGTAATCGGAGGAATATGTTAATACAACAGAAGTACTGTCTCCGGATTCCGACTCAAATGTGATTGGGGAATTAATTTCTGAACCGGATATTGCAGGTATTGAAATCTGCTCAGAGTATGTGCCTGGTCTTATTTTAAAGGTAACCGGTCCAATGATTCCGCCTGTATTTAGTGTGTTTATTGCATCTGTAAAAGTCTGGAAATCGGGTGTTGTACCGCCAATGGTATAGCTGCCGTTTAATCCTGCATAAAGGTCATTTGATAGAATTGTATCATTCTCATTGGTTAAATCAGCTTGCCCGTTTGGTAATGTGGTCCAGCATTCAATTGCGTATTTGTTCTGAATATTAAACGTATAGTTACCGATATTTATCCGTACAGTATCCCCTGAAACCAACGATCCTGTCCAGTTGTATCTGGTCTGAGATACATCATTAATTTTCCAGTCAAGAGCTACAGACTTTAGTGTATCTCCCCCGAAATTTTTAATTATTACTACGACCTGCCTATTTCCTGAAGTAAAAGGCATCCGGGGTTCTTCAATAGCGAACATTCCGGCATCCAGAGGGAAGGGACTAAATTCATCGGCGCCTATATCGGGATGAGTTTGATTTCTTGCCTGGCCGTCGATATCATGAGAGATTTCCATCAGAGGACTTCCTTTACCGTTTACACCTGCATCCAGTACATGTAAATCGGTGGGGGAAACAAAATGGGGGTCAACAGAAACAGATAGTAAATCTTTTCCGCTGGTGGTTTTTAATTGATCCAGATTTGAAATATTAGATGACCAATAACCAATGAACTCCCCGGTAGTGTATAAATTGTTATTATCTGAAGAATTTATAATCGTCGGACTAGAAACAAAATAACTGTAACCTCCGGCACTATTTGCCAGTATGTTGTTTTTTACATCAAGGCTTCCTGCAATCTCCCCTGAAATATCCAATGCCCTGCTGCCGCTGTTTGCTGTGTTCAGGATATGAATGTTATTATTATAGATTTTTAGATACTCAGCATAGGAAATTTGTATACCTCTACCATAACCTCCTCCGCCAACAGAAACAAAATTATTTGAAATTAAACTCCGATCATTACTGGTTCTGTTGGAATAATTAAGGTCTATTCCGATTCCCCCATGAGGAATATGGATTTTATTTTTATTAATCTGGATCTGGTTTATACAGCCTCTTACCGAAACTCCATAGAATTCAGAATAATCCGTAAGTGAATTAATTATGTTGTTCTGAATAATTATGGAGTCCTGATAAATAACTCTTATTCCATAGTTAGCCTGATTTTCGAAAATATTATTCTCAATTCTGGTACCTCGTTCATGGGATATTCCTGTCCCTGAGTAAAGGATACCATAACTTCCGTTAATAATATGGTTATTCGTAAAGCTATTATACTCATCATGTGATCCCGAAGAGTATATGTTTGCCCGGTATTCACTTGAACCATAGGTTGATAATCCTCTGATAACGCAGTTCTTAATAGTATTATGGTCTGAGTTGTTTCTGAAATCAATCAGCCTGCCATAATATGAATTCAGGGCATTAATTGTTATCTTATTAAAAGTTATATAATCTGCACCGTAAAATAAGATGATATAATTATTGTATTCATATGTGTTGCTATACTCCAGTATTACCGAAGTGCTATCACCCGATTCCGATTCAAATGTCACCACTGCTTGTTCTGATGAGCCAATTTCCGGGGCTAAATATATTTGTTCATTATAAGTGCCGTTTCTTACTTTGAATGTTACGGGACCATATAGACCCAATTCAGACATCGCATTAATTGCAAGCTGGAACCCTGGAAAATCAGGATCAATACCTCCAATAGTATAAACTCCGGATAAAGAAGCAATAAGTGCGGAAGATTTAATTGTATCATTATGTCTGAAATTATCTGTAATGCCGTTTGGCATAGATGTCCAGCTTGTTATATTATAAATTTCGTTACGCTCAAAAGTAAAATTTCCGATAGTTACTTGTCCGGTTCCTCCCGAAGCAATATTACCAGTCCAGTTTACATTGGGTTGACTTACCCCGTTTACAGACCAGCTTATAATTGCACTTGTTAAGGGATTTGTTCCGAAGTTTTTAATTGTTACCGATACACTTTCTGTTCCGCTGACAAATGGTTTTTGAGGATTGTCAATAGAACGAACACCTGCATCAGTAGCAGGTGGGGTAAATTCGTCAGCACCTATATCAGGAAAATTCAGATCGCGTATTTCCCCGTCAATATCATGTGTTACTCTTGAATGTGGACTTCCTTTGCCGTTTAACCCGGCATCACTTACATGTAAGTCATTGTTGGCGAAATAATAAGGATTAGAAGAAACAGAGGAAAGGTCCATCCCTGTTTGTAGTTGAAGATCAGGTAAAGAGTTAAAATAATTTTCCCAATAGCCGAGGTTTTCTCCAGGGGAATAAAAGTTATTATTATCTGAGGATTCTATAACAGACCCTTCGATATAAACTGCAACTCCACCACTTGCATTATTCAGAATGTTATTCTTTATATTGATTTGTTCACTGTAATTAACGTGTAAGGCTTTACTGTTGTATTGCTCCGTAGGATTAAGAAAAACATTGTTGTTAACAATATCGATGTAAGAGCAGTAATACAGACGTATACCAGTTAAAGATCCTTCTCCTGAATTTCCGTGAACCGATACAAAATTATTGGCAATTAAACTGTAATTTGAATCTGAAGCATGACAATAATACAGGTACATGCCATTAGAACCATTTGGGACATATATTTTATTTTTAGTGATTTCAATAAGATGAATACAGTCGGATAGGTAAATGGCATAAAAATTATAAAAATCCGATTCTGAATTAAATATATTACTGTTTATAAATATTGAATCCTGGGAATAAGCATATAAGGATGTTATTATCTGATTTGTAAATAAATTTTTTTCAATAATAGTACCATTCGAATTACCATAATAAAATGCGTAATTCCCATTTTCAAAAAGATTTCCTCTGAATAAATTGTAATTATTTTCAAAGTACTCATATGTATATATCAAAACGTTTGTGTCGCCACACCATCTGCAGAAGTTCTCATCGATCTGTTGGCGAATAATATTTGAATTGAATTCATTATTGTTGGAGCTGCTATCCAGTACAAAAACACGGCCGTATTCGCTGCCAGACTCTATTGTCAGTTTTCGGAAAACAAGATGGTCGGCACCGTTTAGTTTAATTACAAAATTGTTGTTATAATTACTAATGTAGAAAATTTTTACCTGAGTGCTGTCATTCGTTTCTGACTGGAAGGTAATGGTGAAATTGGAAGAAGCTCCTTGAATTTCGGGAATGGTTATTTGTTCGTTATAAACTCCATTTTTAATATTGAAAATTACCGGACCATTAATTCCTCTTGAAATGAGCGAATCAACTGCTTCATTTATTGTAGGATAAGTACCACCAAGCCCAATGGTATAAGTGCCATTTAATGGATTATTCTGGGAAAATGCTGATTGAAAATGAGAAGTAAGAAAAAAAATTATGATGACCGAAACGATAGAGGTTCTCATTTGAAAAATGTATTTAGTTCATTTTCAGTACCTATAGCAATATAAGGAAATATAGATTATCGAAAAATTTTTGATTTTGTATCGATCGGCCTGTTTTCCTGAGATGCCTTCAATGTGTATTAAGTTTCCTTTTGCAATGATTTAGTTAAGTTGTTTCCGGATAAAAACCTAAAAAAGATAATTGGAGTGTTTTGAGATGGATTACCGGTTTTTTTAATCTTAAGATTTCTGGTTTTTATCTAATTCTAACCAAAACTAGGTATTATCTAGATTAAATCTAAATAAATATAGGAATTTTGATGAAATCATTGAAAGTGAAGTTAAAACTGAATTTATAATAGATTAAAGTAACGAGGTGACGAAGTGACGAGGTAAAGGGGTAGGTCTTTGGTTAGTGACTCGTCCTAAAATTTGTTTACACATTTATGATTCATTTTCATTTTTATATTGTTTTTAAATCTCTCTCCGTGTAATGTAGCGTAGCGGAATGAAACGGAGAGAGATTTATAGACGTTTTTCTTCAGCCACCAAGTATGGCGTTTTTTTATAATAGTTTTTCCAGTGTCTTTTTAGCACGCCTTCATGTACATGTGCATTCTCAGGTGTCATCATATTAATACTTCCGTGAGGCCTACTAATATTGTATATTTTAATGATTTTATCGATTTCCTTTACAGCGAGTTGTTTATCGCTCAGACTTAAATTATTAATCCATTCGGTCTTTAAAACACCATTAATCCGCTCAGCAATGGCGTTCTCCAAAGGATCCCCATTCTCGGTCATGCTGATTTTTATATTCCTTTTGCGTAATATTTTTACATATTCGGCAGAACAATACTGAACACCCCTGTCTTAATGATGGAAAATATCAGTGACATGAGCTGGTAACTGTCGCAAAGCCATACGTAGAGCTGTTACAGCATGCTTTGCTTCTAATGTATCTCCAAGACTCCATCCCACGATCTTCCTGGAATAGGCATCGGTTATTAAAAACAAATATATAAATCCCTGGCTAGTTTCAAGATATGTTATGTCACTTACCCACAAACGGTGAGCCTTATCGGGAACGAAATCTTTTATCAGATTGGGATATTTATGTAGCCAGTGATTTGAATACGTCGTTCTTACTCTATAAACCCGTCGTTTAACTAACAACTGGTTGTCTCTAAGCAAATCAAAGAACTCATCCCGGCCCAGAGTCATTCCTTCCGGTAACGTTTCTTTCAACAAATATAACAACTTCCTACCTCCAATTCGAGGCATTAATTTTCGCTGTTTCTGCACTAATTTCAATATAATATCGGCCTTAACAACTTCTTTGTAATTATACTTTGCCTGCTGGTAGTAGGCTTGCCTACTTTTACCAAACAGCTCGCATATAATACCAATCTCAACCCCTGATACCTTATTGCGCAGCTCTGTTACTGCTTGGTTCCAGACTTTTTTCTGATAGAAATATTTAGCTTATCCTCTGCTATATCTATCATCGTATCTAAAGCCAAGGTCCGTAACTTCTCATATTCCAGTGCCCTCTCTAATTCTTTAACCCTTGTCTCTAAGGAAAGTTCCTGAGACGTTTTTTTTCTCCCTTTTGACATTATAGTAGTATAATTTCCCCTGTGTCGTATGGATGATTCTTTAAGCCCAAATTTACGCATCCAATTGGTAATACTACTACTTCCTCTTATAGAATACTTCTCAAGCAATTCTGGTTGAGTTAAATGGCTGTTCAAGTATTCCTGGACAACTTTCATATTAAATTCATCCGAATAAAAGTTAATTCTCTTTTTCATAATCCTGTTTTTAGTTTACTTTTTCTGTAAACCTATTTCACGACAAGACACCATAGCAAAAAAAGGTTTTGTTTACTTCAGCAACATAAACCGAGAATGGATAATGGTTGGCAGGATAAGTTCCCAATCCTCCACCATACTTATATTTATACTCATTGTCCAGGAGTCCGATCTTATACCATATTCCCCTGAACCCAACATCTTCCTGGTTTCATAAACGGGTATGCCCGTATATCTCATTATTGGTTTGTGCAAAAACTATAGATGAAAAGCAGATCAATCCTGCTCCCAGGATATTTTTTTTAAAATAGTTAATCATGGTATATCGGAAATTGAGATTATACACTACCAAAGACCTACTATCTGGTGTAAGCTTTTTAGATTGTAACACACTATAAAAGTATTTGAAATCGTGTTGAATTCATAGTTATTATTTGAACTCGTAATTAATGATATAAAAATCAAGGATAGTTATTTAAAACTGAAAAAGATGACGGAATTGTATTAACAAATCTCTGAAATGTACAATAATCTTAGTATTTAAATTTGTTATTTACACCGGATTAGATTGATCAGAGAACTTCAATCTGGAATCGTTATTAATCCCCGCATACATAAAACCGGTGATTTTATAACTTATGAAAGGCATTTGCCTGATAACCAGCCTGAAGATAGACGTTGGGCAGGGTGTAGCTAAAGTTTAAAGAAAATGGTACATCCGACAAGGATCTTATGCCAAATGAAGATATTGTTGTACCCTCACAGAAATTACTAAGTTTTCTAAAGTGGGTTTTTATAGTTGATGGAAAAAAAATGAAATACAAATATTCTAAAAAAGATTCGCAAATAATCTTTGAAAAACCGGCAACCAGCCGGAGTAATCTGGTTGATGTTATTTGTGTAAGCTTGCTTTAACCTTATTTATTATGAACTTCAAATAGAAAGTATGGGAAATTCCGAAACAAAGGACAATACAGTTGGTGGATACACCGACAGCCGCGGAGAATGGAGACCTGATAATTCGATATCGTTTGCACCGATTTTTATCTTTCCACCCAGAGTAAAGCAATTTTTTATCTGGTTGATAAATTATTTGTTTACCTGGAACTTGCTGTATCTTGGCATTGTATTGATAAGCTATTTCTGGCTGCAACCACCACTTGAGACTATGAAAACATTCAAAATCTCATGGATTCTCACCCTGCTTTTTAGAAATATGGCTTTGATATGGATAATTTACGGGGGATGGCATTTATATTTACACATTTTAAAAAAGAAGGGTGATAGGGGAAAATACAATCCCCGCTGGCAAAGCACCGACGGTTCCACTTTCCTGTGGAATAACCAGGTTTATGATAATGTGTTTTGGTCTTGTGCAAGTGCTGTTCCCATATGGACGGCATATGAGGTTCTTACGTTTTGGTTATATGCTAATGACAAAATACCCTATTTGGATTTTCGGGAATACCCAGTTCTGTTTGTCCTTCTCTTTTTACTTATCCCGTTTTGGAGAGAATTTCATTTTTATTTTATCCATCGTTTAATTCACTGGAAACCTTTGTATGATAAGGTTCATTACTTGCATCATTACAACATCAATCCTGGGCCATGGTCGGGATTGGCGATGCACCCGGTTGAACATCTTCTTTATTTTTCGGTTGTCCTTATCCATTATATAATACCTTCTCATCCGCTACATTTCCTCTTTAATTCGCAGCATACCGCATTAACACCAGCGGCAGGTCATTCAGGTTTCGAAGGCAAACTGGGCAAATATCTGCCCTTTGGTTCATATTTTCATTATTTGCACCACCGTTTATTCGAATGTAATTATGGCGAATCTACTATCCCGTTGGATAAGTGGTTTGGTATTTTTGAAGATGGCTCTCAAACACAAACCGAGAAACAAGCTGCTGCATCTGCTTTTTATAAATTAAGAGTTACAAAAGTGGTAAACGAAACACCAGAGGTAAAGTCGTTTTACTTAAAAAGCACCGATGATAAAGAACTGGAAAAACATTTAGCCGGACAATATTTGATAATAAAAGTCCCGACATACAACAACAAATTGTATCTCAATCAACAAAATGAGATCACTGAAATAAAATCTGCAATAAGAAATTACACCATATCAAATAATTGTGAAAATAACGAATATCGGATTTCTGTAAAAAAGGAAAGTAGAGGACTTGTATCAACTTCATTGCATGATTCACTAAAGGAGGGCCATGTGCTTGAAGTAAGAGGACCTAAAGGTTCTTTTACTTATAAACACAGTAAAAAGAAGACCGCGGTTTTTGTTGCCGGTGGTATAGGTATTACACCTATTATATCAATATTGAAATCATTGGAAAACAGCAAGGATGACATTTATCTTATTCTGGCTGTAAAAGAAAGAAAACTGTTAAACTTCAAAGATGAAATCTTCCAACTTTGTAAGCAAAATCCTAAATTGAAAGTATTTGTGTTTTTTAGCCGGGAAAAAGTGGATGAAAGTGATGAGACTTTAAAAATCTGGAAATGTTTTAACAAACGCGTGGATATAAAATCTTTAATGGAAATTTTACCCGGCAACAAACATTTTGATTTTTATATATGTGGACCTCAGACAATGACCGGAATGTTAGTTACTGAGATTGGAAACTGGAAAGGTAACAAAAGTACTGTTCAGGTTGAAGATTTTAAGAGTATTCAAAAAGGGAAAAGCAGTATGGATCGTGGTAAAACACTACAGGTACAGTTCAAAAAATCGGGTAAAATAGTGGAGTGGGATAATGAGTACCGCAACCTGCTTGAATTTGCTGAATCAAATGGAATTCATATGGAAGCTGGTTGTATGTTCGGTGAATGTGGTGCATGCAGTACAAATATCATTGAAGGGAAAGTTGAATATAACTACAAAACGGCAACCAAACCTGCAAAAGGGAAATGTTTGCCTTGTTCATGTTTTCCCGAATCAGATATAATTCTTGATGCATAAGTCTTTTGTAATTGGTGGACAAAAAGCCAATCTGCGTAATCAGCGGACAAAAATCAAAAACAAATTTAGCCGATCCGGCCGATTTCATAAATTGATAAAATTCTTACCTTACAACACCATAAAACCATTATAAATGAATCAAATGAAATTTAAAATAGCCGGAATATTAGCATTTTGCCTGATCTCTTTGTCGGCAAAAGAAAGCAAGATCAAAAATCTA
>CAYOLQ010000003.1:25226-53097 GCA_964404825.1 uncultured Chitinophaga sp. | reverse complement strand
TAAATGTATGCAGGGTTAAGGAGTTACGGGGGTAGGTCGTTTGATATATCGTTAATTGTCACCCCGTCACCCCGTTACTTCGTTACCTCGTTACTTCGTTACCCCGTCACCCCATCCAACCACTCCTTAAACATCCCAAGCCTTTCCCTGCTTACAAATATATCATCATCCCCTGAATGCGAAATCCGCAGTTTTAACTTGTTGCCTGATATACTTATCATTTCCTTTATTGCACTGTATTGAATTATAAACCTTCTGTTAATCCTGAAAAAGCTTTCCGGATCAAGAATGCCTTCAAGTGTTTCCAGCGTGTAGTCAACAGCATATGTTTTCCCCTCATCGGTTGTCAGATATGTCCCCTTTTCAAGGCTCTGAAAATAAAGAATATTTTTTGTTTCGAGGGATCGGATCTTTTCACCCACTTTAACCATGAATCTTGACTTGTACGACTTATTCATCAGGGTACGGATGCTGTTCAGAAGTTCAATATCCATCGGCTGAATGTCCGTTTTCCGGGCAAAAAGACTCCGGTATTTTATAATTGCAGTTTCCAGTTCCCCTTTGCTTACAGGCTTCAACAGATAATCAACCGAATTTACCCTGAAAGCTTTTATGGCATATTCCTGATAGGCGGTTATAAAAATCACAGGATAATCGATTTTTACCTTTTCAAAGATGTCGAAAGATAAACCGTCTGCCAGTTGAATATCCATGAATACAAGTTCAGGCTTTGGCATTTTCCGGAACCACTGTACAGCCGACTTTACCGAATCGAGCACGTCCAAAATTTCGATAGATGGATCAATTTCACGAAGCAATGTTATGATGCGTTCTGCGGTAAGCTGTTCGTCTTCAATGATTAATACTTTCATGGCGACAGGTTAAAGACTCAGTAAGGGAATACCTACGATAAATTCATCGTTTTTCTCTTCTGTGAGCAGGGGTTTTCCGGTAAAAAAAGCTATGCGTTTCCTGATGTTATCGAGTCCCAGCCCAAGCGATTGCTCTTCGCTTATTTTTTTATTCAGGTTATTTTTAATCATGATGTAATTGTCCTCCCCCGAAAAAACAGAAATATTGAGTGGGTGCATTTGTGAAATTTCATTGTGTTTGATTGCATTTTCAACCATCATCTGAAGGGATAGCGGAAGTATCATTTTGTTCACAGAAGGTTTTAGATCAATGGAAATTTTTAGTTTATCTCCAAACCGGATTTTCTGAAGAAATACATAATCTTCCATAAACTTCAGCTCTTCTGCCAGTGGCACAAGTTCATTTTCTCTTTGTTCGAGAAGGTAACGGTAAACATCAGAAAGTTTATGTACAAATTCCGTTGCCTTTTCAGGATCGGTGTTAATTAGTGTTATTAAAGAGCTGAAGCTGTTGAACAGAAAGTGAGGTTTTACCTGGTCTTTCAGACTCTGAAGCTGCAAAGCCAGATGTGCTCTTTTTAATTCTTCCTGCTCCAATACTGCTTCTTTCCATTTCCGGAAAAAGAGCACAGTTTTGCCAACCAGAAGGGAGAGAATGAGAAAAGCCAGACCAATGGCCAGACTTTTTAGTACAACATGATTAAATACCGTAAAGTTAACCCCTTCGGAAACCGACATCCACAGCAAAACTCCGGTCATCATAACTGCTCCCGCGAAAAGAAGCATACTCACAATCTGAATTAGCAATCGTTTCATGGGATTGTCGAGCCAGGGATATTTTTTGTCGAGCCATACCTGAATAATGTTGATCCCTATCATGGTCGGATAACCAATAACAATAGATAAAATGCAATTAGTAAGTATGATTTTTACCGACCAGTACTCAAATGGGATTGAGAAAAGGGTAAGCCCGTTACCAAGAACTGAGAGTATCAGAAAGTATTTTAAAACATACAGGATGTTTTTGGTTATGTTCCGCTTTATCACTTGAAATGGTTTAGTATTATAAAAATAGTGCTTTGTTCTGTATTCGTACTCAAATCGATTAAAAATGTTTCTGTTCTATTTGCAGCATCCTGCATAAATGCATGTTAATCCGGCAGGAGTTAACTAACATAGCTAAGTTATTCTGCCGGAAGTTTAGCGAGTTCAGCTTCATTAGCTTCTTCTCCCCACACAGGCATCAGTTCATCTGATGGAAGAAATGTATTGAATTTGTCTTGTGCCAAAAGAAAATTCTCTCTGGCTTTTTCAATTCCCCCTCCCATGGATTCTGGAATATTTGCAGTTAACGTACCCAGCAGAAAATATAACCTGGGATTTTCGGGGTTTATAATCCTTGCAGATTCAAGTGACTGGAAGCATTTATCCATATACAGCATTCCCCTGTTCATAGGGTCAACCATAATACGTGAAGGATAAAGAAATGCCTGTAACACATGAACCTCAGATTCATTTGAAGCATGCGCAAATGCGCTGTCGAGAAGAGACTGTGCCTTATCCAGAATAGGATCTTTTTTATTCGGATCGGTTTCAGAAAATGAAACCATTATCCATGCATATGAAGCATAGTAATAGGGGAGCCAGCGATTTTTTTCAGCAAGGGCAATTCGTTCAAATCCGGCCCCGCATGCCTGAAAATCGGCTGTACCGGCAGCATGGTTTAGTTTTTCAAGTGATGCAGCCATAGCCTCACGGTATTTGCTGTCGCCGGCATATATTGAACATGTCAAAACCGACATAATGATGAATAGAATTGTTGTTTTCATGATGGATAATTTTTAATTTGATTATGAAATTTAACTTTTTATCATAAGGATACAAGCAACATCAGTATAGCCTGCGTACCCGTTGCCGGAACAACAGCTTGTGAAGCATGTATTCCATCTTCATTGATGCCTTGCGAGTAACGATAGCCATATACATTTTTATAGCCGGTTAGATTAGTAATACTCATATGTATTATAGCATCCTTACCCAATACACTTGTAATATGGGTAATATTCAGGCTTACATCGTGGTATTGTTTTGTGCGTCCGCTCATGAACCGATCAGCATTTTTATCGTTGTATGGCCTTCCGCTCGCAAAAGTATAGTTGACGGCAAAATAGGTTTTCAGCGGAATATAAAGGTATTTGTAAACCGCAGAGAAATTGTGTCTGGAAGCGTAGGAGGGCGGGGCGCTTTCAGGATAGTCGCGGTAATTCCTTTCCGTATCAAGAAAACTGTAAGATATCCAGTAATCTGTTCCTTTCAGAGTTTTCTGATCCCTCCAGAAAATATCAATTCCTTTGGCAAAACCATTTCCGTTATTGCTGTAATCAGCCGGATTTGGACTATACTGATCTTTATATTTTATCAGATTATCGTATGACTTCGCGTAAGCCTCCATGCGTAAAATCCTTCTGTCATTTTTATACTGGTAATTCAGAATGTAGTGTGCCGAATTCTCTTCGTTCAGCCCTTTAGTAATTTTCAGGTAATCATTTCCGGGTTTCTGGCTGAAAAGACCCCAGGCCAGAGATAATTGTGAAAAAGTTCCTGTTTTGCATGCAGCTGAAATGCGGGGACTCAGGTCGGACTTGCCAAGCACCGATGAATACTCAGCTCTGCCCCCGATGCGCAGGGCAATATCCCTCGAAATTTTAATATCCGATTCAACAAACACAGAGGGTTGCACATCTTTTACCTGCAGCAGAATACTTGTATCAACTGTAATTTTTTGCAGATAGTTTTCAAACAAAACTTCACTGCCAATTCTTATTTTCAATGCATCGTGTGTAAGGTTGGTGAGTACCAGTTTCATATGAGATGCGCTCTTTGCTGTGCGGAATACATCGCTGTTGAATTGCATGTTTTCAAATTCCCTGTTGTCAGCAAATCCTGAGCGGATGATCCATTTTTCATTTAATTGCGCAGTATGACTTATATTGGAATAGAAAGTGTTATTTTTCATTTTAATGGGATCGATGCGTCCCTGTTCGAAATTATCGTAATTCATGCTCATATAGTTGTTGTTATATGAGCAGAATACCTTAAGCATTCCGGTCTTTCCGGTAATTTTCCGGTACATCATCGTAGCATCGCTCATAGCCGGGTCTTTAATCCAGTCAACATCAGGTCGGAAAAGTCTGTTCTGAAGAAATGAGTTAACATACATGCCCGTAACCGCGAGGGATGCATTTTCATATTTTTTACTGAGTGATGCGGTGCTGCCCACCGTCATAATTGCGACACTGGCTTTATCGGCTGTTTCGAGTCCGTTGGTACTAAGATCCACCACCGAAGATAAAGCCTGACCGTATTCTGCCGAATATCCGCCGGTACTAAAGCTTGTTTCAGAAAAAAGGAGAGGAGAGAATCGGCCACGCGTGGGAATATCCGGGAGTTTTGAAAAGTAAGGCGATGAAACCAGCATCCCGTCCATATAGGTTTTGGTTTCATAACTTTCGCCTCCCCTTACAAAGAGCATCCCTTCCTCGCCTACTTTCTGCGACCCGGGCATGGTTGCAAAGGCACCATAAATATCGCCCATTGCACTTGGAGTTGTGGCAATATCAAAAGCGTTAAGGGTGGCAGATTTCTTTTTATCACTTGCATTGAATACTCCTGCAGTGATAACTACTTCGTTTAATTCGCTTACTTCCTCCTTCAGAACCACATTAAGCTCAATATCGATAGAATCCAGAACTATTTCTTTTCTGAATTTTTCAAATCCGATAAAACTAATAATGAGAAATTGTCTGCCGGTTAATTCAGGGGATAACTTAAAATCTCCCCCCTGATCGCTAATCACTCCGTCATAAGAACCTTCGATAAATATGTTGGCACCCATGACCGGATTACCTTTTTTGTCGATTATATTACCGGAAATAACAGTCTGAGCTTTGGTTTCTGAAACCAGCAAACAGAACAGGAAAAATACTATTGTTTTCATCTTTTACTTTTTATTCCTGAGGTAAAAGTAAATTCAGGAATAGCGGAATGAAAAAGTAAAAGTATGAGCTGTAAGTATTGCGGGATGGGTTGTTATTTTATGGGGATGAGTTGTGAAGAAGAAAAGAACGGCAACATTGTTTCGCTGAAGTTCCCGGAGAACATTCATCCCCGTCCGGGTCGATCAACATTTGACCGTATTCGCTCTAATTCATGACTGAAGTTGGTTTCCCTAAAAATCATAGTCAAAGATATTGGATGCCGGGACTGCTGAAATCTTTTCATTGAGTGAGAGTTTGCGGTTTCCTTTATAAATAAGAAACAGATGATCCAGTTTTAAATCATCAAATGCAGAAATCATGGAACGGGTAATTTTGGGCGTTTCAGAAAATTTTATCTCAAACCCAAGTTTTCTCCCCCCCTTCAGAACCATAAGGTCGAGTTCTGTTCCTGTATGGGTACGCCAATAGTAAAAATCGCGTGAGTTAAGCTGGGAAAGCAGCTGTTCAATAATAAAACCTTCCCAGGACGCACCTGATTTTATGTGTGTGTATATACCATTTCCTTCAATTCCCAAAAGTGCATGTAAAATACCGCTGTCCCGTATATAAACTTTCGGTGCTTTTACCTGCCTTTTTTTTAGGTTTTGATGCCAGGGCTGAAGTTGCCTTACCATATAAGCTCCGGTAAGGATGTCAAGATACCTTTTTACGGTCGGTTCCGAAACCCCCATCGCCCGGGCAAATTCAGCACCATTCCATATCTGGCCATGGTAATGTGCGAGCATCAGCCAGAATCGTCTGAGTGTTACCGATGGAATGTTGAATCCGTAATTCGAAATATCTCTTTCCAAAAATGTTTGAATAAAATTTTCTCTCCACGAAAAACTATGTTGTTCATCCGTTGCAAGAAATGATCTGGGGAATCCACCACGCAGCCAGAGTTTCTCCAGGTTTTCAACTCCTGCTTCATGCAAATTAAATCCTGTCAGGTTTACAAATCCAATTCTTCCTGCCAGACTTTCCGATGATTTCTGAACTAACTCAGGAGAAGTGCTGCCAAGAATCAGGAATTTTCTCGGAGAATCCACTTCATCTGCTAAAACCCGAAGCAGAGGGAATTACTCAGGAATGCGCTGAATCTCATCCAGAATAACCAGTCCTTTTTGTTGCTGAAGGATTATTTTCGGAGTTTCACTCAATAAACCAAAATCTGCCGGATCATCCAAATCAAAAAAGGTACTTTCTGTTGATTGGGTAATGGCGCGGGCCAGTGTATTTTCGTAATAAATTATATAAAATACAGTGAAATTCTAAAATCGAACTTTAGATTTTCACTGTCTCTACTCAAGAATGGTGGAGGGTGATGGTAAATAGTTTTCTAAAGAAGCCTTAATTAGTGAAAATTCACAAAACCTACTTTTTCAGCGGTTTCCAATGCATAAGGTATCCTACACATCCAAAAAAATCTTCCGTGGTTTTTTTATCGGCATTGAGTGCCAGCACTGAAATCTCTATCATGATTCTTCTGGTTTTTTCAACAGATAACTCTACGGTTTCTGAGTAGTCGTTATTCTTACTGTCGAATATGAGCTCCCTTGTTTCCGCATCAATCAGAACGTAATGCACAGGGTTGAAAAGCTCGGTTGCACAAAAAATAAGTTTGTAACTTCTTTCGCCATAGAAGATAACATTGTAGACAAGTTTATCACCTATGCCGATGACATTGCTTCTCGATTGTCCATCAACTTTATAAGAGGCTCCCGGGTATTGCATACAGGTTCCGTAAAGATGAAACTTGTTACAGTTCTGGGTGAATGCACTATTGACCAGAACGATGGAAAGCAAAAGGAGAACGGAGGTATATAATATTTTTTTCATATTGCTTATTTCAAAAGGTTATCTTAAAAGCTGACAATTTTATTTCTGATTTCAGAAACCTTATTTTTTAAATTGTTAAAACTGGTTTCATCCATTGTAAATTCATCACCACCTCCAATGCTTATCTCCCCACCTGATTTTTGCGAAATAATGGTTTCCTCACTGTTGGTATCCAGTTCATTGAAAATTATTGAAATCTGGATGAGATAGTTCACAATACTTTTATCGTTTTCTTCAGCGCTGCTTATTTTTGCTTTCTCGAGCAAATTATCCATGGGATACTTCATTTCAATCAGCATATCAAGAGTCGGATTATCTTTGGAATAGGTGTCAATTGACTGAACAGCCAGATATAAACTTTCAATATACGCACCTGCAGAGATTTGAGCAACCAAAGTTTCCTTGCCTCCGCTTTCAAGAAACTCCAGCATATTGCTAAAGGCTTCATTTGATATATTGGCAAGAGAATCCAGCTGGCCGGCATTGGCTTTTGACCGTTCGAGGAGCGACTCAAAAATGGTTGAGGAAATACCCGATTCCGTGCTAAGTGTCTGAATGGATTCAAGGTAACTTACAGTTTCGGTTGGCCTTTCAAACAATGCTGAATAGGCCATGTCGGTTATATACACACCGAGGTTCAGAGTCTGTGCTTTTGAACCGATGTACTTATCCTTATTTGCCGGAGAATTCAGGAGCTCAGGTTTGTATGGTATATCTGCACTGTAAAATCGGAGCAGGATTTCGCCCGGTGAGGGTAAAAGGTATACAACTGATTCATCTTCAGAGAGGACGATGGCAAGAGAATCAGAACCGTTGTTACTATTCCCGTCCCTGTTCACATTGGTGCAGGAAACAATGCCAATTAAAAGGCCGGTCAGACTCATTATCCAAAATACTCTTTTCATTTTTATCATAGTTTTCATGATTTATTTTTCTGTCTAATAAGAATCAAAAGCTGTGCCATGCATTAACAAAGTATTCAATATTCCAAATAACAAGTTTTATTGCTGGTTTCAAAATTAGCCATAAATATATGGTATTCAATACTAAATCAAAATTAAATCCGGTTTCGTTTTTTCACACGGAATTTCGAAGACACTTTTATTCCTTTTTTTAGCAGGTCTGAAACCAGAGCGATATATAGGAAAAATGTCATAAGCCATAAAATCATAACATTAAACCAAATCGTTTCAATTGCAAACGGACCAATTCTTTTAATGCCTGAATAAAATTGTGCGCGACCGTATTTGTTAACCGGGAATTGGTATACAGGAGAGTCTTTACGGACTAAATTTCCCCCGGATTCTATAATTTTTGTCATTTCATTAGTATTCAAAACCATTTCAGCAACGCTCCGGTTGTAATAGGTTTCTTTAAAAAGTATGATATCCTCGCCTGACATCCCCTTTTTCTTAAAATTTTCATACACAGCGTCTTTGGTATTTATCAGGATATTGGTTCTTTTGACAAGAAGGGACTTCCATCTGTTGAGATATTCTGTAAGTACGATTGTGTTTAGGGAATCTCCGAAGATTTTTTCAGGAACCGCAGGCATCTGCGAATGAGGATCATTAGCACTATTGTAAATCGTATTTTTTACTATAGTAATGATTTCATTTATTTCGGGGGATTGGTGATCCCGAGCCTTAATTTTTTCAAAATCTGAGATTTTATGAAAAAGAGCCGGGATGAGGAAATTCAGGTCGTATGATAAATTTGCCGACTCCCGATCGATACTGTAAAATTCTTTTTGCCAGGGATTATTCTTAAACTGATTAACCATCAGAGCCTCAAATGCCCATCTGGAAGCCATAATGTCGCCTGCAACCGGTACATATTTATTTGAGGTAATGCTATAATGCATCTTATCATATTTTACTATTATCCCTGACAAGAGAATTAAAGGGACCAGTATAAATGGAATTGTGATATATATTGCAATAACCGATTTCAATGCAGAAGAAATATTTAATCCCAGAAGCACAGCAAAACAAGCAGTTGAGAAAAGAACAATCCAGTAATTGAGATTCATGTCTTTTATCTCAAGGATTGTATTACCTATTAATACAAAAATCAGCATCTGCATGGCCGACAATGCGAAAAGGAATACAATTTTTGAGTTGAGGTAGGAACTGCGGCTGAGGTTGAGAAACCTTTCTCTTTCGAGAATCCGGTTGTCTTTGATTATATCTTCCGCGCTGATTATCAGGCCAATAAATAATGATACAATTACGCTCATGAAGATATAAGCGGGGATATTCACATTATTAATGAACAGATATTTAAAGGGGTCTGAGTCACTGCCGCTTACATAACAGGTAAAATACCCGAGAATTACCGCCAGTACCGGAGAAATGAACAAGGCAAAAAGTGTGTATTGTTTGTCTGCCAGTTTACTGAAAAAGTTTCTCTGAGAATAGGTGATAAACTGCTTTATCAGTGAAGGAGTTTTGAACCGGGAGGAGGGAAGATCCGCATTATGGTGCGAAAAAACATCGCTTTTCTGGAGTTTAGTCTGAAACATTTCATACCATTTCTCCGGGGTAATTACCCGTTCTGGTATGTATTCACCAAACTCGTTAACTTTCCGTGTCTCAATGACTTTCAGAATTTCATCGGGCTGAACATTACCGCAATACGGGCATTCGATTTCCGAAGCATCAATCCGTTGGGCTGTGTCTTTTACATATGAAAAAGAGTCAAGCGGATTTCCAAGATAAACCGGATAACCACCCTTATCCAGAATGAGGAGTTTGTCTAACATCTTGAAAATTTCTGAAGAGGGCTTATGAATGTTGATAATCACAATTTTGCCCTGCAGGGATAGTTGTTTCAGCAGCTGCATTACATTCTCCGAATCGTTTGATGAAAGGCCGGTGGTAGGCTCATCAGCAAGCAGGATAAATGGTTCCTTGATGAGTTCGAGTGCAATATTCAGTCTTTTGCGCTGTCCTCCACTTATGAATTTGTTAAGGGGGGATCCTACCTGCAAATCCTTGATATAAAAAAGATCAAGATTATTCAGGTATTTCTCAACTGCAGCATGGATCTGATCATCTTTCTGGTCACCAAGGCACAACCTGGCGTTATAAAACAAATTCTGATATACTGTTAGCTCTTCAATAAGCAAATCATCCTGCGGAACATATCCGATCATTCCCTTCATTTCCTTTTTTTCGGATTGAAAATCATGACCATTGACCAGTATGTTACCGCTGTTAAGACTATAACTTCCGTTAAGAACCTTGAGTAATGTGGATTTCCCTGTTCCTGAACCTCCAATGATACCCATTAAATCACCGGATTCGGCCAGGAAACTGAATTTCCGGATGCCGTTATTGCTTTTCGGAAACCTGAATTCGATGTTCTCTGCACTTAATGATATCTTGGTAAAAGTCTTTGTTTTAAGAAACCCTGACTCGATTTCACTAAAATAAATGGGAGATATATTCTCACCCTTAAGTGCAGATCCCTTTGCAAAAATATAAATATGGCCGGGAAAAACAGGATTGCTGCTTAATTCAATTTTTTCAATCCCGTTGTAATAAAATAATATTAAATCAGATTGCTGACTTTTAAGAAAATAAAACTGCCCGTTTAATTTTTCCTTCTGTATGAAGTTTATTTTGGTAAAGCTCAGGGAATTAATATTGCTTACTACCAGTAGGTTCTCTTTAAGAGGAACTTTGTAAAACTTATCGGTAATAAAGATTTTACAATTATTGAATTCTTCCTCACTAATCATTAAATCGTCCGATACAGTTTTTACCATATCAGAAATCGTTTGCCTGAAATCATCCGACGAATCTGCAAATTCGTTAAAGTATTTTGAAAACTGAATCAGGCTGACAACAATCAGGTATTTACCACGGATATGCAGGCCCTCGTTTATATCGCGACAGATGGTTAATAGCTTTACTGAAAGCAATGAACTGCGCTTGGATTCCTTTAATACATCCAACCCGTTAAGTTTGCTTATTTCCTTATCAAAAACGATCAGCGATTGCTCAACAATTTTCTTGTTGAACTGGGTTTTTAAGAATGAAAAAACAAAATTCCGGGATAAAGAAATTGCCACGTCCTTATTGATGATTGCAAGTATTGCAAACAACTTCATTAAGGCAGTCAACATCGATTCGGTCATGGCAAATTCAGTAAATTATCTTTCAAAGGCAAGGGGAAAAAGCATCCGGGTTGAAACACTTTTATCTTCATTCAGATTAATGATGATTTTTCCTCCGTGTGAAATCATAATTTGTTTAGCAAGAATGAGTTCGATTCCCGGAGTAAAATCACCAGCCTTGATGCTATCGGAAAAGAAATTAATTATGTGATCGATTTGATTTTTTGAATAAGAAACACCCGGATCGATGATTTCAATTGAATTACCCTCGTCTGATTTTTCAAATGCAATTCGTATTACTCCTCCTAATTCAACATGTTTAAGTGAATTCATTATCAACGTGGTAAGACAAGCCAAAAGCAGATCGAATTCGCCCTGAACCTTAAAATCCTCCGTGGAATTGTAAATATCAATTTTTGTCTGGAATTTATCCAGAACATTTTTATTTTCCAGAACACATAGCTCTGTCAATTCCCGGAGCGACACTTCGGTTGGATTAATCTGGGAATTATTACCCTCATTTAATCTTGCCAGTTGGTTTGCCGCAAAAGAAAAACTCTCCAAACGGGAGACTGATGTGTCGAGATAAAAAAGCAATTCACTTAAATCATTTGATCCAATCCTGTCTTTAAGCATGTGGACAGCGCTCATTATCTTATTTATCGGAGATCTGATTTCATTGGTAAGTACGTTCAGATAACGGGTTTTAGATTTGTCAAGGTTAATAAGTTCGGAATTTACCTTAGCGAGTTCTTCAATCATTCTCCGGTTCGAAATCCTTAAATTATAAACCTCAATGGCTTTATCAAGCGACAATTTCATTGTTTGGGTGTCGAAGGGTTTATTAAAGAAGCCATAGATTTCTCCTTTATTGATTGAGTCAACAACAGTTTTATAATCAGTATATGCAGTAAGGATAAACCGCATGGTATCAGGATACTCTTCCTTTACAATTTCCAGCAACTCTGTACCCGACATTTCCGGCATGCTTTGATCAGATATGAGAATTGCGTAATTCTTATTTCTCAACAGTTCAAGAGCTTTTTTTCCAGAGCTGGCAATGTCTACATTATAAAACTCCTTAAATATTACTTCAAATAACACAAGATTGTTATCGATATCATCGACATAAAGAATGTTTGGCCTTTCTTCTTTTGTATTTCCCATCGAGTTTTTCTTACGATTAAGGTTATTTCATTTCAGGAGGATTACCCGAAGATGAACTTATTAAGCATGTAATGAAAAATGTTTTACAAATCAGTGAGAAATTTAAGTAAATTATATCATATTTCAATCAAGTTTTAAAAAATGGGGGTTTATGGGGAATTGTTTTCCGGGCCTTATTTGTCTTTTTTACTACATTTGGGCAAAATTAGATTCCGGCTCAACCGTCTGGAAAAAATTTTCACGAATTGGATATCAAATGAAAAAATATTTCCTTTTCATTATTTTTCCGGGAATATTTCTGCTTAACCTGAATAACTTGTATTCACAGGCTGATACTATTGAACATGAGGATATTAAGCTGATTATTCCGGTTAAGGATAAAAGGAATGCAAACACATACCTGATGCTCTCCGGCGGATACCAGATCCCTTCCTGGTGTGTAGTACCTATGATTCCTCTAAATCAGGCGGATCTGAAAGTGAATGCAAAAGGGGATGTTCAGGCTTCTGGTTGGTTTGCAGGAATTGGACTGATGAAGCGAACCAAATCAAATTTTGAATATGGATTCATGGCTGATTTTTACAAAACAATTATTCCGGTAGCCTATGCCGGTCAGAATTCATCAAGCGACTGGGTTTTATCAAATACAGGAGGAACACCGTATTCCAGTCCAATTGATATTTACCGGTATTCAGAGGTTTTTGCCTTCAGAGCCACAGTGAGGTATATAATTCCAGCCGGAAATTTTCAATTCTGGGGTGGCGTGGCACCTGGAACGTTTTCCAGTAAGGTATACTATTCCGAAAACAGGAATAGCAATCCCCTTGCATCTTATCTTGTAACTGATCTGGGGATTAATTTTCAGGCCGGAATAGATTTCAGAATTAAGAATCACAGAGGAGAGGATATGATGAAATTTGGAATATTTACCGATTTAACCGGCCCGCGTCTGGAAGAGTCATATCTTCACCTGTTTAACCCCGGATGGAGGTATAACAATACCAGAGGTAATTCAGTATTAAATCCATTCAGAATCGGATTTGTTGTTGGTTTCAGCTGATAATCTTTATTATTTAGTGGATCCGGCACTTGCGATTTCAGTTTTTTGCATTGAAAATGAAATGCCGTCATTGTTATCCTTTCGAAATCCGGTATTGTTTTCCATAATCATTTGGCGTAAATTTGAATTATTTTTAATTGATAATCAATTCGATGAAGAAGAAATTCAATATTATACGATTTTCCATTACCCTTGGTGTAATTTTTTATGCAGTCGATACCGTTCTGTTCTATCTGACTAATGGGAATGAATATACTTTTATTCAAGCCCTGCTGCCGGTTGATCCCATTTCTGAAATATATAGCAGGTTGCTGTTGGTTTCCGGAATCATAATTTTCGGCATCATTCTTAACGGAAAGTTTAATGAGTTATCAGTTGGAAAAAAATACGAACAGATTCAACCCCAAAAAACCAAACGGAGTACCATTGATTTCTCTTTTCTTTCAAGTTTATCCTACCAGCTGCGCACTCCGCTAAATGCTATTATCGGGTTTTCGGAATTGTTAAAGAAACCGGGTCTTACTCCCGATTCTAAAGAAATTTATATCGGACATATCAATTCCAGCAGTAAATATTTGCTCCTGCTCATAAATAACCTGTCTGAGATTTCAAAGATCGAATCAAATGAATTGTCAATCAGCAGAGTGGAAACCGATGTAAACAGGATTATTGAAGAGTTGTTTCAGGTTTTTACAATCCGCAAGGAAGAAATGGGGAAATCGCATGTCCCCATTGTTATTGAAAAGGTCCGGATTAAAGATAGCTTTAATATAATGACAGATCCGGAACGACTAAAACATGTAATAAATAACCTGCTGGAAAATGCATTATCCCAGACTGAATCTGGAATGGTAAAAATGGGATATGTTGTGAAAGACAATGGATTTGTTGAATTTTTTATAAAGGATTCAGGTAAAGGATATTCACAGGAGCGCCTGGAAATCATATTCGAACGCTATAACAAATTAACCGATAATCAAAATCTTCCTTTTGATGGTTCTGTATTGCGACTTGCAATTTCAAAGAGCCTTGTGAAGTTGCTGGGAGGAGAAATATGGGCCGATTCAAAACCAGGGCAGGGTGCTACAATCTATTTCACAATTCCTTATATGGAAGTGCAGACTCCCAAAGAAGAGGTTATTGTTAAGAAAGCAAGTGCAACTGCCTCAAGAGATTGGTCGGAGCATACCATTCTTATTGCCGAAGATGTTGAATCCAATTACATTTACCTTCTCGAGCTTCTCAGGTCAACCAACATAGTTATCCTGTGGGCGAAAAATGGACTGGAAGCCGTTAAGATGGCTGAATTGAATCCAAAAATCGAATTGGTACTTATGGATATTCTTATGCCCGAAATGGATGGTTATCAGGCAGCAAAAGAAATTAAAAAAATGCGGCCGGAACTACCTATTGTTGCGCAAACAGCCTATATGATTGAAGATAGCACAAAGAGTGAAGACATAAAAAGCTTCAGCAGTTATTTAATTAAACCTATCTGGGCACCACAGCTCATATCAACGCTTGAGAATTTTATTAAGTAAACGCGTTGCGAGGTAGCTGGATCATAGGGATACTCTAGACATTCAAAGAAATCCAGTCTCCGACTTCCGAGGTTTTGTATGATTTCCCTTCGGCAATATCAATCGTCACGATACCTGCTGCGAGAGATTTATCAACTGCATCCCGTATGGCTTTTGCTTCTTCCTGAAGATTTAATGAAAGCTCAAGCATCATAGCTGCTGAAAGAATTGTTGCTACAGGGTTTGCGATATCTTTACCGGCTGCCTGCGGATAAGAGCCATGTATTGGTTCAAAAACACTTGTGTGAATACCAACAGATGCAGAGGGCAGGAGTCCAAGGGATCCGGTTATAACACTGGCTTCATCGGAGAGAATATCCCCGAACATATTTTCAGTAACCATTACATCGAATTTCTTTGGCCACTGAATTATCTGCATGGCTGCATTGTCAACGAACATATAATCAACCGTAATATCTTTATAGTCAGGTTCCATCTCCTGAACAGTTTCCCTCCATAATCTGGATGTAGCCAGAACATTGGCTTTATCAACAACGGTAAGTCTTTTATTTCTTTTTGCAGCATATTCAAACCCGAGTTTGGTAATCCGGATAACTTCTTCCTTTGTGTATGTGCAGGTATCAAAGGCTTTGTTCAAATCTTCGGATCTTCCTTTTTCCCCGAAATAAATTCCTCCGGTAAGTTCACGAATAACAATAAAATCGGCTCCATCAACAAGATCGGCACGTAAAGGCGATTTATGAATCAGAGATTTAAAGGTTGTTACGGGTCGGATATTGGCATAAAGTCCGAGCTTCTTCCTCATAGCAAGAAGTCCCTGCTCCGGCCTGACTTTTGCTTTGGGATCGTTGTCATATTTGGGATCCCCAATGGCTCCAAAAAGTACTGCATCTGATTTCATACACAGTTCGAAGGTCTCATCAGGAAAAGGATTCCCGACAGCATCAATTGCACAGGCACCCACAAGAGCTGATGTGAAATGAAACTTGTGATTATACCTTTTGCCAATAGCTTCAAGTACTTTTATGGCTTGTTTAATGATTTCAGGACCGATGCCATCGCCTGCAAGTACTGCAATTTTAAAATCCATTTTATTAATTTGAATGTTAAGAGATGTTACTTCTGTTACTTTACTTTTTTTTGACGGACGCGAATAGGTTGATTATCAGATTTTTTAACGATTTTGATCATCAATAATATTCAGCATTTTCAGCGTCCCCTTAATAGCAGCCACAGTCTGATCGGAATCAAGTCCACGGGTTTTGATGATTTTCCCATCATAATCCCATGTAATTGCGCATTCAACCAGAGCATCTGTTTTACCACCAGGCGGGATGCTAACTACATAATCTGTAAGGATCGGGTGTTTCTTTTCAAGCTTATCATAAATTCTCCATAGGGCTTTCATGAAAGCATCATACTGCCCGTCACCCGAAGCCGTATCTTCATATACCACACAATCGATTTCGATGCTTAGAGTTGCCATGGAGCGAAGTCCTTTTGCTACTGACAGCGAATAGTTTTTGATTTTTATATTCTGATTGACTTTTTCACTTTTCAGAACATCCGAAATAATGTATGGCAGATCCTCTTTGGAAACGGTTTCTTTCTTATCTCCCAGCTCAATAATCCTTTCGGTTACCATTTTCATTTCTTCCTTGCTGAGCTTAATTCCAAGATCTTCAAGGTTTTTTATAACGCTTGCCTTGCCCGACATTTTGCCCAATGCGTATTGTCTTTTTCTTCCAAAACGTTCGGGCAATAAATCGTTAAAATACAGATTATCTTTCTGGTCACCGTCAGCGTGTATCCCACTGGTCTGGGTGAAAACATTCTCGCCAATCAGGGGTTTATTTGCAGGAATCCGGATTCCCGAGAATGATTCAATGAATTTACTTACAAGGTAGAGTTTATCTTCCTGAACGGACATGTCGTACCTGAAGTGATCCTTAACTATGCCGATAACACTTGAAAGGGGCACGTTTCCTGCTCTCTCACCAAGACCGTTTATGGTGGTGTGTATTCCGGAAATTCCCGCGCTTATTGCAGAAAATACATTCGCTGTTGCCAGGTCATAGTCGTTATGTGCATGAAAATCGAACCTGAGTTCAGGATACCTTGTCATAATATCAAGGCAGAATTTATATGTCTCATCGTGATTCAGAATTCCGAGAGTATCAGGAAGCATAAACCTGTCGATTTTTTCGCTCTTAAGTCCATCGAGCATCTGGTACATGTACTCAGGGGAGTTTCGCATACCGTTTGACCAGTCTTCAAAATAAATATTCACACGTATACCCATACTCTCAGCTGTTTTCAAAACTCCTTTGATATCAGTGAGATGTTCTTCGGGGGATTTGCGTAACTGCTGCTGGCAGTGCTTTAGCGAGCCTTTGGTAAGCAGGTTGATTACTTTACCACCTGCATCCTGGATCCATTTTAAGGAAATATCTCCATCAACAAAACCAAGAACTTCAACCCTTTCAAGAAAACCAGCTTCTCTGGCCCATTCGAAAATCATTTTTGCTCCTAAAAATTCGCCTTCTGAAACACGGGCTGATGCAATTTCAATCCTGTCAACATTCAGATCTTCAAGCAGCAGCTTGGCCATGGTGAGCTTTTCCATTCCCGTAAACGACACTCCCGATGTTTGTTCCCCATCGCGAAGGGTGGTGTCCATTATGGTTATTTTCATCTTTCTTTCATTTAAACAATTGCGACGGTCTCATTCTCGTTAAGCTTTTTCTTAAACCTCGTCGTTTGGTTACATTGTTACCTATCTCTGATTCATCCTTTCATAGGCTTCAATCTTTTCTTTCCGGTTTACCAGATAATCAATGTCCTCATATCCGTTTATAAGACATTCTTTTTTATATGGATTTATATCGAAGGATTCCTTTTCGCCGGTAGATTCAATAATGATATGCTGGTTAGCAAGATCAACTTTTATTTTTGTATCAGGATCTTTCTCAATAACCTGAAACAGTTTATTCAGAAAAGAACCGGAAATCTGCACAGGTAAAAGACCGTTATTCAGCGCGTTTCCTTTGAAAATGTCTGCAAAAAAGCTCGATACAACCACTTTAAACCCGTAATCGTGAATGGCCCATGCAGCATGTTCACGACTCGATCCGCTTCCGAAATTCTTTCCGGCAACAAGAATCTGACCGGAATACTTTTTCTGGTTCAGTACAAAATCTGACTTCGGATTATTATCCTTATCGTACCTCCAATCCCTGAAAAGATTCTCTCCAAAACCATCTCTGGTTGTTGCCTTGAGAAATCGCGCGGGAATTATCTGATCGGTATCAACATTCTCAATAGGCAGCGGAACAGCTGAGCTTATAAGTGTTATGAATTTTTCGATTGCCATGGTTTATATTGATATATGGGGTGATTGTGTTTAAAAAGCTTAGGTATAATTCTTTCTCCCTAAATCATTGTTCTTGGATCAACTATTTTTCCGGCGACAGCTACTGCAGCAGCGGTAAGCGGACTTGCAAGCATTGATCTGGCGCCGGGACCCTGACGGCCTTCGAAGTTGCGGTTCGATGTTGTAACTGCCAGTTTACCTGCCGGAATCTTGTCATCGTTCATTGCAAGACAAGCAGAGCATCCGGGTTGACGAAGTTTAAATCCCGCTTCTTCCAGAATTTTCGTCAGACCTTCGGCATGCGCCTGTTTCTCTACCTGTCGCGATCCCGGAACGATCCACGCTGTTATATTATCAGCTTTTTTCCTTCCTTTTACAAAATTTGCCACTTCCCTGAGGTCTTCAATACGACCGTTGGTACAGCTTCCCACGAAAACATAATCGACAGGTTTTCCGATAATAGCTTCATCCTGTTTAAAACCCATGTAGCTCAGAGCCTTGCTGAATGTTACACGGTTTCCTTCTTCGATTTCCTTTTCAGCCGGGATCCGTGAGCTTATTTTAGCACCCATCCCCGGATTGGTACCGTATGTTATCATTGGCTCGATATCGGCAGCGTCATATGTAATTTCCAGATCGAAAACAGCATCATCTTCCGTTTTTAGTTTTCTCCATTTCTCCACAGCCTTATCGAAATCGCTTCCCTGAGGGGCAAACTCACGTCCTTTAATGTAAGCAAATGTGGTTTCATCGGGAGCAATAAGTCCTCCTCTGGCTCCGCTTTCTATGCTCATGTTACAGATGGTCATACGTCCTTCCATGGTAAGGTTACGGATAGCAGATCCGGCGTACTCAATGAAATAACCTGTTCCGCCGCTTGCTGTGATTTTGGCAATAATGTACAGAATAATGTCTTTTGCAGAAACGCCCTTACCGGTCTTACCTTCCACATTGATTCTCATCTTTTTAGGCTTTGGCTGCATGATGCATTGCGATGCCAGAACCATTTCCACTTCTGAAGTTCCTATACCGAATGCAACACTGCCAAACGCGCCGTGAGTTGATGTATGACTATCCCCACATACGATAGTCATACCGGGTTGAGTTATTCCCAGTTCCGGACCAATAACATGAACAATACCCTGGTATGGATGATTTAATCCGTAAAGGGTGATGCCATGCCGAACACAGTTTTCGGTAAGTTTAGCCACCTGAAAGGCTGACAATTGATCCTTAATGGGCAGGTGCTGATCAATGGTCGGAACGTTGTGATCCGGAGTAGCCACTGTATTTCCCGGACGAAATACGCTTAAACCGCGATTTTCAATACCTGCAAATGCCTGCGGACTGGTTACCTCATGTATAAGATGCTTGTCGATATAGAGAATACTCGGTCCATCTGCAATCTCTTCAATTACATGTGAATCCCAGATTTTGTCGAATAAGGTTTTTCCTGCCAATTTTCTTAATTTAAAATAGTGTCTTTTGATGGTATCATTGGGTTGCAAATGTACAAAACTTCCTTTATATTTTGTCATTTACACCCTCAATACGATTACAATTTAAAAGAATTGATATGTATTTAATGCAAAACCTGCTAAATTACAGGGGTATAAGTAATAGATTGACATTTATGGGGACAAAAGTGATTATCCTATTATCTGTAAGGCGCAATGTATCCTTTGCTTGTGAAAGAGGATCGATTATCTGAACCTAAAAAGGAACAAGCCTTATAATCATACCGGGTGATTCCAGACCAACATATAAATAGCCGTCGGGTCCCTGCTCTACATTCCTCATTCTGCCTATATCATAAAGCAGTGTCTCTTTATGTGTAACTTTATTATCAGAGATAACAACTCTCTCCAGATTTCTGAAGCGCAATGAGCCAATCAGAATATTCCCCTCCCAACCACTGTACAAATCCCCGGTTACAAAGCATGTTCCACAGGGGGCAATGGAGGGAACATAGTATGTCAAAGGCTGTTCCATTCCGGCTTTGGCTGTATCGGGAGTAAGAATGGATCCATCATAATTAATACCATAACTTATTACCGGCCAGCCATAATTTTTGCCGGGAACAATTAGGTTAAGTTCATCGCCACCTTTAGGTCCGTGTTCTGTTTCCCACAGGTCTCCGGTAAACGGACTAATAACTAATCCCTGTGGATTTCGGTGACCATAGCTCCAGATGCTCTTTCTGGCGCCAGGAGTATTGTAAAATGGATTGTCAGAAGGGATGCTGCCATCCTCGTTGATACGATGAATTTTACCACAATCGTTGGATAAACTCTGTGAATTATCTGATTTTCCCCTCTCACCGACACCAAAAAACATATGTCCTTTTCCGTCGAATGTAATTTTACAACCAAAATGATGTCCTGTTTTGGAGTCGGGGAAAGCTTTAAATAATACCTCTTTGTCGGTAAGTGTGTTATTTTTTAGCCGGGCTCTCATGATAGCCGTTCCCCAGCCCTCCGACTTATTATTTGATGGAGAGGTGTAGGCAATGTATATCCAGCCATTTTTATCGTAATCGGGATGGAGTCTGATGTCCATTAGACCGCCCTGACCCACTGCATGTATTTCGGGCAAACCCTGAACTTCTGAGATAAATTTCCCGTCTTTATTGTATCGCAGCATTTTCCCTTCTCTCTCATTTACAAGGATATCACCATCAGGAAGAAAAGCCATTCCCCAGGGAACTTTCAAACCTGTAATAATTGTATCGGGTTTTATTTTCAACAATTCGGTTTGGTAATAATTTTTATCACCGAGTTTATTAAGCTTTTCCTGTTGTCCAAGATCCAAAGTCTGATGGATGTATTGGGAAATCGCTCTAGTTTCTTCTTTGTTCAGGGCATCTCTGTAGGCTGGCATCCCAAAATCGGGATAACCACTGCGAATACTCTGATCAATATCATCAACACTATGCCCATACTTCCATTTCCGGGCTGTAAACCAGCTCAAATCATCATAATGACAACTGGCACAAAAGTTTGAATAGTTTTCTTTGGCCTTAATCATCAGTGAATCAGAGCTTGCACTATCCGGGGATAGGCGCACGGCATTTTCACCTGGGTTTCCTTTTCCGCTGAAATTGTAAAACGCAAGCGCTGATAAAAAGAGTACGCTGATAACAATAAGAACATTTTTCATCTTAGAATATATTTAGTTCAACTTTGACATTTTCGACTCATTTCCAATATGTCAGGGGAGATTTTGTTTCTCATGTATAAGCAAATTTAGAACGATTTAGTTCAATAACCACAGTATTTTAATGGCTTTATTTCAGAAATGTAAGCTTAAGGATCACAATTTATGTTTTTATGGTTATCGGGGGATCGTATCCATTTTACTACCTTTGACGAAGATCCCGATAAAAAATATGACAGTTCCCCGCACATACCGTAAATCGGAAGAAACAGCAAATGCCATTTCACACCTTGGTGGAGCGTTGCTTTCGGCAGCTGCTCTCGTTCTGATGATAGTATTCTCAGCACTTCGTGGAAACTCATGGCATATTGTAACAACATCAGTTTACGGGGTCAGTCTTGTTTTGCTGTACTTTTCATCCGGCATGGCTCATGCACTTAAAGAAGGAAAAGCTAAGCAACTCTTTTTTGTGTTTGACAAAATCTCTATTTTCCTGCTCATCGCCGGAACATACACTCCCTTATCTCTGGTATTGTTGGAGGGAGCTATGGCATGGGTAATCTTCGGGCTGGAGTGGGGAATGGCAATGCTGGGAATTATTTTAACTTTTACCAGACTCGGCAAATCAGTCAGCAGGGTAAATTACCTTTTTGTTGGATTATACGCTGCGATGGGATGGATGATGGTCATTGCCATTATTCCTTTGTTCAAGTCCCTGCCGCTTTCCGGGTTTTTCTGGTTGATGGCCGGAGGTCTTTTTTATACTTTCGGAATCCTTTTTTATGCAAGGGCAAGTTTCATTTATCATCATCTGGTCTGGCACCTGATGGTAATTGCAGGAAGTTTATCACATTTTATTGTAATCTTTAATTATGTTATACCTTCTGCAGGTTAGGGGCGTATTACTCAAAAATATTCTTTAATAGTGCAATCTGTCTAACGGGTAAGAATATATTTCTTGTACTGCTGACTTGAAGGTTTCCATTGTATTTCGTCAATTTCATTAGCTATATACCATGATATTAAGAAGTTTACCTGAATTCCCTGCAGAAAGGCTTCAGGGCTGAAAGGCTGATTCATGTCATCAAAAGGTGAGTGGTACATTTTCTTCTCCCAGACTTTAAATTCCTTTGCTCCGCTGATTTTTGGATCATTTGCATTCAGCCCACCCATAACAAATAGTGCAGGAATTCCTGCTTTTACAAATGAGAAATGATCGCTTCGTTCAAAAAATTCGATTTCTGCCGATGAGGTCGAGTCGATACCCAGATTTAACGCAGAAGCAGCAAAGTCAACTGCTAGCGAAAGGTTCGACATCCGGTACCCCATCGGGATTATATCTTTGGCAAGAAAAATACCGCCCGGCATGTCCAGGCTCATATCAGCTTTTATTTTTTCCCTTGGAACCGTTGGTTTCTGAGCAAAATAGTGTGAACCTAAAAGTCCTTTTTCTTCCCCGGTTACCCAGATAAACAGTATCGATCTTGCTGGAGCTTCAGGTAATTGTTTATAGGCTTCTGCTATGCTCAGGAGTGTTGCAGAACCCGAAGCATTATCCCAGGCTCCGTTATAAATGGAATCCCTTTTTCTTGATTTACCTATACCAAGATGGTCAAGATGGGCTGAAAGTATCAGATATTCTTTGCTTAATTCAGGATCACTGCCCGGCAACAACGCAACAATGTTTTTGCAGTTTACACTTTTCTCATCTGATGTATATTGAACTTCAAGTGTTGATTTCAAGGCAAAAGGACTGAAAGTACCCTTTTCCATGTTTTTATGGGTTTCCTTAAGATTCAGTCCATTTTGTTTGAAAATTTTTTCAACAAAATCTTTTTTGGCATAAGCCAGAATACCAGCTTTTGAATCCAGCATGGGATTTGATAAATCAGCTTCCCTGTAATCGAAATAGGGTTGGGTGAAAAATCCATGCAACGCTTTAAAAATCACATTTTGCAGTATTCCCATATTTGTAAAGAAAATAATGCCGGAAACACCTTTTTTTTCGAGAACCTTGAGTCGCTCTAGAGGATTAATGAATGACTGGTACTTTTTTTTATCCAAATTATCGGGAACGCCAAGGGATATGATTACCGTTTTCCCTTTGATATCCAACCCTGCGAAATCATTTATACCCAGTTCAGGTATTTCAAGGCCAAATCCTGCAAAAATGATATCCTCCCTCAGATTTACTTTCGGTGATTTATTATTTGGAAAGATGGAAATATCTGAACCGTATTTTCCTGTAAGTAGATTGTCACCATTGTTCAGACGGAAGCTGAGCGATTCTCCGTCAATTTGCCGGGTAATAAAATTGATCTTCTGGAAAAAGGAATTATCCTGAGTTGCAGGTTTCAGACCTATGCTTTCGATTTCACTTACAACATAGTCTGCCGCCATCTGATATCCTATCGAACCTGTTTCTCTGCCCGCGAAGGAATCACTGGCCAGAATGCCCATATGTTCGAAAAAGCTGTTAGTATTTAACGATTTTGCAATGTTAACGGCTCCCCCGGGATCATTCTGCGGGAAACAGTTAAGGGATACCGCAATGCCAGACAGAATGAGAACTGATGTAATTTTCATTGATTGGTTATAAGGTAAAAAGAATCTCCAGCAGTATATCTTATTATAGTGCTTAAAGAGAATAAAGTATGCAAACTTAAAGGGAAAAAGCAAGTGCCGATAAAAAAATTATTCGGTTTTCTTTTTTGGCTTTTTCAGTGTTTCGATCTCAGCTTCTTTTTCTTTTAAAGATTGTTCCAGTTTGGCTTTTTCAGAAAATAAGGTTTCGATATGTTTTTTTAGTTCGTTCTTTTCACCTTCAAGAATGTTGATTTTTTTGGTATAAACCGATTTGTAATAGAAATATGCAGTGAGATACCCGATAAATCCTGCAACTATAAGGAGCAGAAGAATCTCGAGAATGGCGACTGTGCGCGTTTGTTGTGCAAGTATGATGATTGTATTCATGGTATTCTATTTTAATGTTATTTCGACTCTCCGGTTTTTAGCGCGACCTTCTTCAGTTGTATTATCCGAAGCCGGTTCCTTTTCTCCTTTGGACCCGGTACTTATTTTTTTTGAGGGAGTGCCCTTTCCTGCAATATAGGTAAGTGCACTTTCAGCTCTTTTGGTACCAAGTTTCAGATTGTAAGTATCCGGCCCCTTGCTGTCGGCATGACCAGTGATACTGAGGTTTGCTTCAGGATGTTTGCCGATCCAGTCTGAAAAAAGCATGGCATGTTTGTCGTCTTCTGCAGAAGGATTTACATCTGCTTTGTTGTAATCGAAATAGAGGATAAGAGTTCCTGGTCTGGGAGCCTCCGCTATAACAGGCGGAGAAGGTTCGGGGGTCAATGTGTCGGCAGCAATTGCAGGTACTGATGGCGATTCGCAATATGGCTTAATTTTGCATACATAAAACCACGAAGCAGCAAATGCCCACAGCAGAAATACAAGAGTTCCGGTTAACAGAATTCTCATTGTTTTGGTTTTAGGTTAATTATTAGGATTTCAGACACAAGATAGACTTTTCAGAAACACGATTCAAGAGCAGAAAAATGTTGTTTATCAGAGAAATCTTCAATTTTCATAATGATATTGGTAACCCTTTGTGAAAATTTCATTTTACGATTCAACAAAGTACTATTTCTGCTGTTATGGGAAATAGTATTTTCTTATTCACAATTACATCTGTCTATGAATTATTCCGGTTTATTTCTAAGGGCTATCGTTTTAACTACCCTTACGGCATGTTGCTTTTCCTGTTATTATGAATCGGAAGAAGAATTATACCCTGGTCGGGTTAACTGTGATACACTTAATGTCACTTTTTCCGGAATTATAAATCCTATTATTTCAAATAACTGTCTTACCTGTCACGGAAGCTCTGTTGCCCTTGAAAAGGGAAGTGGTCTTGACCTTGAGGGTTATTCAAATGTCCAAAGCATGCAGGATGCAATGCTGGCAGCCATGAAACATGAAAGCTTCGCACAGCCAATGCCAAAGGATGCTCCGAAGCTGAGTGATTGCAACATCCGTCAATTTGAAATCTGGATTGAATCAGGCTCACCGGATAATTAGTTCGAGATGTACCGAGTAATAAATTCAAACTTATTTTAGTTTCCAATCGTCAAAAAATGAAACATTTGAAACTTTTTCTAACACTGCTGCTTTTTGCCATGAGCACTACTGTATTTGCACAGGATGATCTTTTGGACATGCTCGATGCATCTGTTGAACCGGAGACAAATTACACCTCGGCAACATTTAAATCCACCCATATTGTAAACGGACAATCCATTGAACGAATGCGGAAACAGCAAATGGATTTCAGAATTTCACATCGTTTTGGACGACTTAACGGTGGTGCTTATGAACTATGGGGACTCGATCAGGCTCATATACATTTTAGCCTTGAATATGGATTGTATGACTGGATTATGATTGGTCTGGGGAGAGGTACCTACGAAAAAACCTTTGATGGTTTTACAAAAATCAGCCTGTTCAGACAATCCACAGGTAAAGTAACCATGCCGGTTTCTGTTTCATGGTTCAGCTCTCTTGCGCTTAATTCGCTCAAATGGACCGATCCGGAGAGGGAGAATTATTTCCGATCCCGATTATCATATTCTCATCAGCTTTTGGTCGGGAGAAAATTTGGCCCCCGTTTTTCAGCGCAGATAAGCCCGACACTTGTGCATAGAAACCTTGTAGGGCTGGAGACGGATCCCAACGATACCTATGCATTAGGACTTGGAGGAAGAATGAAGATAACTTCACGGCTTAGTTTTAACACGGAGTATTATCATATATTTAATCCTCTGGAGAATAGCACAGGCACTCAAACATACAATCCGCTGGCAATAGGAGTGGACCTCGAAACCGGAGGCCATGTTTTCCAGCTCATGCTTACCAATTCCCTTGCCATGATAGAGAAGGGCTTTATTACCGAAACCACCGGCCAATGGGAAAAAGGAGATATTCATTTTGGTTTTAATATCTCCCGTGTATTTAGTCTTAAAAAAAACCGGAATGAATCATACTGAACTTAATTTCTGGCAACTTGTTAAATGAAGCATGTGACGTTTTGATTTGCCCCACCCCAAACCCCTACCACCCGGGTAAGGGGTTAGGGGTGGGGGCATTAGAGCATTAACTTTATTTTAAAAAAATGAAAAACTCAACACTATTTACTCTGGTTCTCTTTCTCAGTCTTACTCTGAACGCTCAGAAGTATAGCGGAAAGAACGGTTATATTGGTTTTTTTTCCAGTACTCCGGTTGAAGATATTAAGGCCGATAACAACCAGGTTGCAAGTATAATTGATGTTGCAACCGGGGATATTGTTTTTCAGGTGCTTATAAAATCCTTCAGGTTCGAAAAAGCCCTTATGGAAGAGCACTTCAATGAAAATTACATGAATTCTGAAGTTTATCCGAAATCGACTTTTAAAGGTAAAATTGTAAATATTTCACAGGTCGATTTTGCAAAACCCGGAGTTTATTCTGTTTTGGTGGAAGGGGAAATGAGTATGCACGGAATTACCAATGCAATATCCACTTCAGGTACCATCGAAGTACTGAAGGATGGTATTGTGGCAAATTCAAATTTTAAACTTAAGCCTGAGGATTATAAAATTGAAATCCCCGGTATTGTAAGAGATAAAATTGCAAAAGAAATTGAACTTACTGTTGATATAAAATACACAAAATTAAATTAATTAAAATGGCCTGTCCGACTTTCACAAAAACAAAAACCTTTCGTATTTCTGCGGTAATAGCATTATTGCTTATCATCAGCGGAGTGCTGTTTGGAGTTTTTCAATTCACACGTAAGCATTCTGATCTTACTAAAGCAAAGCCTGCATTTACGCTTAGTTCAGTAGAATTATACCAGGCATTTGAATCTGATGAGAACGCTGCCAATGCGAAATATGGTAAAAAAGTGTTAGAAGTAACAGGGAACGTAGCACAGGTTGAATTCGGTTCTATCGATAGTACCTTAAACATAATCCTTCGCCCCGACGATCATTATTCAGGAGTAATATGCACTTTCAGCGATATTAAATCAAGTAATAAGGTCAGTATAATCCCGGGGGATCAGATTACCGTCAGAGGTGAGTGCTCAGGAATGCTATTAGACGTATTACTCAATAATTGTGTTATTGTCTCAAAGTCTGCCGGGGAGTAATACCGTGCGGATAAAAATCAGAATGTCATTGTAAAAGTTGTCTCCACATCCGGTTCCGACTGAGCAGTTATTGTTCCGCCGTGTAGTTTGAGAATCTGCCTCGAAAGACTTAATCCAATGCCTGACCCTGATGGTTTGGTGGTAAAAAAAGGTATGAAAACCTTGTCAAGCACATCTTTAAGAATCCCGATACCATTATCGTAAACCTGAATGGTAGGTCTTCCTCTTTTGTTTAAATAGGCCCGCAATTCAATACGTGCATCGGTCCTTCCTTCAAGTGCATGAACTGAATTTTTGATTAGATTTATCAGTACCTGTTCTATCAGTTGTTCATCCATGGAAATTTCAAGACTTACAGGCTCCAGACTTATGCTTAGTCCGATTTTCTGTGTCTCAAAATCCTTTTCAAGCAACCTTGATATATTGTTAAATAATTCAGAAACCCGGGTGATTTTAAAATTGGGCTTAGGGATACGGGTAAGATTCCGGTATGTATTCACAAAATGAA
>CAYOLQ010000003.1:20770-25216 GCA_964404825.1 uncultured Chitinophaga sp. | reverse complement strand
CCGACTCAAAAACGTTTCAACATGCTGCAACTGCTGCTGAATCTCATCAACAGTTTCATGGTCCATGGGAGCATTATCCTTTTTGTTTTTATTGAAATCGTTGAGTATGGTTTCAAGAGTGGATGAAAGACTGGCAATAGGTGTTATTGAGTTCATTATTTCATGTGTCAATACACGGATTAGCTTCTGCCATGCTTCTGTTTCCTGCTCTTCAAGTACGTTCTGAATATTTTTAATAGTAGCCAGCACAATAACTTTGTTCTTAATTTTAAACTCGGTGGCATTAATAGCCAGTTGAAGAAGGTCGTCCTCATCCTGAACTTTTACCAGTTTGTTTTCACCGGGTTTTATTGTCAGAAGTGTCTGCACCAGGCTTTCACTAAGGGGTGCCAGTGCGCTGATATTCTTAACGGAACCAAGTTGAAAAAGCTTTTTAGCCGATTTGTTAATCATCTCGATATTACCGTCGTGCTGATATGCAACTATACTAACATCGATATTCTGAACAATGCTCTGCAGATAATGAAAATGCTCTTCTTTTTCCGACCGTACAGTCTGAAAGTCGCTGATAACATCGTTAAATGCCCTGTTGAGCTCATTAAACGAAGCACCCATTCCTTCTATCTGAAACGAGCGGGTAAACTCTGAAAAGCGAATGGATTCGAGAAAACTCGCAAGGTCGCGGTTTGTCTTATCTACATACCGATACAGCGAATAAATCTGAAGTACAATAAGTAATAAAATTAATGCAGGAGTTATGTGGGCCTCCCGGTATAAAAAATAGAAGAACAGGAAAACAGAAAGGGTAAAAAGCCCTATCCTGATAATTAGATTAAACCTGAAATTTTTATAAACCATGTTTTTCCATTCTACGATAAAGGGACGTACGTGTCAGGCCCAAATCCTGTGCAGCCTGGGATATATTTCCCTGATGTTGTTTCAGAACTTTCTGAATAATTGTTTTTTCAATTTCGTCAAGGTTAAAGGTATTTAGTTCAAGTTCTCCGGATTTCTTTGAACTGCTGCTAAGGATAAAATCATCGGGCGAAAGCATATCTCCGTCCGACATGATTACTGCCCGCTCAATGGAATGCTGCAGTTCCCTTACATTCCCCGGCCAATGATATTGCTGAAGTTTTTTTAATGATGAAGAAAGCAGACCTTTAATGTTTTTCTTGTATTTTTTCGAATATATTTTAATGAAATGATCCGAAAGCAGGAGCAGATCGCCCGTCCTGTCACGAAGAGGAGGTAAATGGATCTCCACGGTATTTACCCTGTAAAGTAAATCCTGACGGAACCGGCCTTCGTCCACATCCTTGTGAATATCATTATTCGTGGCGCATATGAGTCTTACATTAATGGGGATTGGCTTATTTGCCCCAACCCTTATAACTTCACGCCGTTCAATGATGGTAAGAAGTTTTGTTTGCATCTGCGGGGTCAGATTTCCAATTTCATCGAGGAATAATGTGCCTCCGGAAGCAATTTCGAAACGACCCTGTTTCATTTGCCGGGCATCGGTAAATGCTCCTTTTTCGTGACCGAAAAGTTCCGATTCAAACAAAGTTTCAGCAATTGAACCAAGATCCACACTAATAAAAACTTCATCTCTGCGATGTGAGTTTCTGTAAAGGGATCGGGCAACAAGTTCTTTACCGGTACCGTTTTCACCAAGAATAAGTATGTTCGCATCCGTAGCTGCAACTTTTTTGATAGTAGTAAAAACCCGGTTCATTTCCTCTGAATTACCAATAAAATCGGTAAAAGGCTGGTCCAGTACAGCGGAAATCTGACGTTGTTTTTGTTTTAATCCTTCAACCTCAACTTTGGATCTGCGCAATTTCAGGGCAGAATTTATTGTTGCCAGAATCTTTTCATTCTGCCATGGTTTGAGAACAAAGTCGGTAGCTCCTTCCTTAATTGCCCTCACTGCTTTCTCTGCATCTCCGTAAGCTGTAATAAATACCACAACGGCATTCGGATCCAGCGAAATAATTTTCTGAAGCCACTCGTAACCTTCCTGACCACTGATAGCATCCTTGGTAAAATTCATATCCAGAAGAATTACATCCCAGTCTTCCTGAGCTAAAAGAGCAGGAATTTTTTCCGGATTACTGATGGTCTCAACTTTTTCAGCACTCTGTTTTAACAGGAGCCGGAGGGCAAATAAAATATCTTCATTATCATCAACAATCAGTATTTTGCCAGTCTTCGAATTCATTTTTACTATATTTGATTTTTCAGGAAAAACAATTACTCAATATTACAAGTTTTTTTTTGATTGTTCGAATCCGAACAATAATTGTTACATAACCGAACATATTTTATACATGAATAGCATCTGAAATTAAGGTTAAGGCACATTATTTCAATAATATATAGGATTTGGCATAATCTGTGCTACTTTTAGTGTTAAAATTATTCGCAAATGGACGGAATGGATAAAAAAATTGAAAAGAAAAAGGGTTTAAGCAAAAAAACCATCTGGATTGGGCTTGGCTCTTTGGCTTTTATACTTATTATTTTTAATATTTTTTTTGGCGATAAATCCACTAAGCTTAATGTCGATACCGGAAAAATTACCATCGAAGATGTTAAAAAAGATATTTTTCAGGATTATATAGCTGTGCAGGGGGTTGTTGAACCCATTCAGACTATTTTTCTTGATGCGGTTGAAGGAGGAAGGGTTGAAGAAAAACTCAGGGAAGAAGGCAGTATGCTAAAAAAGGGAGAAGCTATAATCCGTCTGTCGAATAATAATCTGATTCTTGAAATTTCAAATAACGAGGCAGCTGTGGCAAGAGCTGTAAGTGAACTCAGAACAGCAAGGCTTATGATGGACCAGCAGTTGCTGAATTCAAATATTCAGATCCTTGAACGTACAAAACAGGTTAATAAGGAAAAGCGCGCCTATGAGAAAAATCAGGAACTGATTAAGGAAAACCATATATCTCTTGAGGATTTTCAGCAATCGAAAGAAGATTATTTTACTTCTGTGAAACTACTCGATTTATACATTGCAAACCACAGGAACGACTCACTTTACCGTGGTGTGCAGGTTAGTACCCTCGAAGAATCAGTCCAGCGAATGACCATCAATATGGATCTTACCCGCAAAAGACTTGATAATCTGAATATTAAAGCCCCCGTAGATGGTGAACTTGCCACACTTAATCCCGAAATAGGAGAGGTGGTGAATTATGGCACTCGTGTTGGAACAATGAATATCCTTGATTCATACAAGCTGCGCGTAGACGTTGATGAACACTATATCGCACGAATCGACAGAGGATTAATTGCTTCATGCGATTTTTCAGGAAAGACCTATCAGGCGAAACTGGTAAAGATGTATCCTGAAGTTCAGAATGGCAGGTTTGCTGTAGATATGATTTTTTCAGAAGAAGTTCCTCCCCAGATAAAAATCGGGCAGACTTCCCGTATTAAATTAGAGCTGGGCGAATCACAAACTGCAGTTCTTCTTTCTAAGGGAGGCTTTTATCAGAGCACAGGAGGTCAATGGGTATATGTTGTAGACCCTTCAGGGGAATTTGCTCTGAAAAGAACTATTTCCATTGGCAGACAGAACCCAAGGTTTTACGAAGTTCTTGATGGTTTGCAGGAGGGCGAGAAAGTAATAATAAGCAGTTATGATAACTTTGGAAATGTAGATAAACTGATTTTAAAATAACCCTGATTACCAGAATAATAAACCTAATACACAATCACCATGATTAAAACAGTTGAACTCACTAAAATCTTTAAAACCGATGAGGTTGAAACCACTGCTCTGAATAAAGTAAACCTGGAAATAGCCAGTGGTGAATTCGTTGCAATAATGGGACCCTCAGGATGCGGAAAATCTACTTTGCTGAATATTCTCGGCCTTCTCGATAACCCTTCCGGAGGCCAGTTTTATTTCAATAATGTGGAAATATCCGGATATTCAGAAAGAGGTAGAACCAATCTGCGTAAATCGAATATTGGATTTGTATTCCAGAGTTTTAATCTGATCGATGAGCTGAATGTTTTCGAAAATGTGGAACTCCCACTACTTTATCAGAAGGTCTCTGCATCAGACAGGAGAAAGCGTGTTGAGGAAGTTTTAGACAGAATGAAAATCTCCCACAGAAAAAAGCACTTTCCTCAGCAATTAAGCGGTGGTCAGCAGCAACGCGTTGCAATTGCACGTGCAGTGGTCTCCAAACCTTTGCTCATTCTTGCCGATGAGCCAACAGGTAACCTCGACTCTGCAAATGGCGAAGAAGTTATGAATCTGCTTTCGGAACTTAATCAGGAGGGAACAACAGTGATAATGGTAACTCACTCGCCAAGTGATGCGGATAAGGCGCACAGAATTATCCAGCTTTTTGACGGGCATATTGTAACTGAAAATTTTCTTACATATTTATTCAGTTGGTTCAATCGAAAATTAGCTGGTGGAGA
>CAYOLQ010000003.1:0-20760 GCA_964404825.1 uncultured Chitinophaga sp. | reverse complement strand
TTAATTTTTTTTAATTTCAGGCTGAGAAATGTCAAGTCTGTTACATTAAGGTTGAATTTTAAAACATTGAGCTATGAAAGATCTATGTGTACCCATACCGGGATTTGGTGATAGCGAACATGCTGAAATCACTCTTAATTTGGGAGGAAACAAGCAAACTATCAATTACAGGGTGGAATCATTTGCATGGGACAGCGATGAGGATCTTTTCCATGAAGGTGATGAAGTATCTGTTTCTCTGGCAAGAATCGAAAGACTCAAAAAGTCTATCAGAGATTACGACAATCATTGGGAGCTGATTCAGATATTTACACCTTCTGAAAATGCAAGGAATATTCAGGTACTATAAAAAAAAAAAAAATAACCTGGAAGTAATAAACAAGCTTAGTAATCCATTTAAAAACATGAATAAATTCAGTTTCATATTCCTGCTTACTATTATTAATCTGCCAATCCTACAGGCTCAGGACAAAGAACTCTGGAGCCTTGAAAAATGTATTGACTATGCTCTGGATAATAACATCCAGGTAAAAAGACAAGAATTGCAAACTGAAATTACTGAAAAGAATTATACACAGTCGTACTTCAATTTTACTCCTGCTTTTAACGCCGGTATTGAGCATTCACTTAGCTCGGGGAGGGTGCTGAATACTGATGAGGTTTACAGATGGGAAAACACTCAACAAACCTATGGCTCGATGGGAGTAAGGAGCGAGCTTACTCTGTTCAACGGTCTTCAGAATTTTAATACCGTTCGTCAGAATCGCTTTTCATATCTGAGCAGTAAACAGGATCTTGAAAAAGCGAAGAATGATATTGTTCTTCAGATTATGAATTATTATCTTCAGGTTCTTTTTGATGAGGAAATACTTGAAGTAGCAAAGAGTCAGTATGATGTGACCCTTCTGCAGGTTGAAAAAACCAAAAAGCTTGTTGAGGTAGGAAATGTCGCAATGGGCCAGTTGTACGAAATACAGGCTCAGGCGGCTACCGAAAAGCTTAACTTTACAATAAGCAAAAACAGTCTGCAGATTTCAGTTCTAGATCTGGTTCAGTTACTTGATCTGGATTCAATCGGCAATTTTGCCGTATCACATCCTGTTGATCTTTCTGTAGATAATAATAAGTTGCCAGCGTCTTTCAATGAGGTAATAAGCATCGCCATGGCAAATATGCCCGAAATATTAGCTGCTGATTACCGGGTAAAAAGTTCGGAGAAGAATCTTGCTGTACAAAGAGGAGAAAGAAGTCCTGAGGTATATCTCAGCGGAGTGTATTATTCCAGATATCAGAACGGCGCATACAATCCGAATGACTCAACATATAATTACCCGCTTATCAATCAGCTGAAGGATAAACAGTATAGTCAGCTTACACTCGGAGTAAGCATACCCATTTTCAATCGGTATCAGACTCAGACCGCTATCTCCAGGGCAAAAATAAATCTCGCAGATTCCAGATTGAGACTCGAACAGCAGAAACAGATTCTGTACAAAAATATTCAGCAGTCTTACACCGATGCTCAGGGAGCATTTGAAAAATACAATTCGGCTCTTGAAGCTGTAAAATCTAATGAAGAGGCATTTAATTATACCCGCCAGAAATACGAGGTGGGACTTGTAAACGCAGTCGATTTCAGCATTGCAAAAAACAATTATTCCAAAGCCCGCTCCGAGCTTGCCCAGGCAAAATACGAGTATATTTTTAAAGTTAAAATTCTTGACTTTTATTCGGGGAAAGCCATTGAGTTGTGAGCCGGAATTTAAATTCATGGTTAATATTTCCGGACAAGTAGGTTATATATCACAAGACTTTATATTTTTGCAAGGAATAAATCCCCCTGAATGAAAAAAATTTTAATTTTTCTCTTCATTTTTGCAATTCAATTTCCTCTTTTTTCCCAGACATATAATGACGGTAAAATTTTGCGTCCCGGAAAATTCACAGCCGGTATTAATCCGGTTCTGGAAAAAAAATTGCCTGGTGTATATTTTCGCGGGGGATATGGTATTGTCAGACGAATGGATATGAATATTAAATACGGAGTATTCGAAGGTGCTGACTATGTGGGAGCCGATTTGGAATGGTATTTAAAAAGTAACCGGAATATGGATGTGTCTGTTTATGCAGGAGCTCACGGATTGAAAAACTATGGTCTGGATGCCGGTCTGGCCGCAGGTTTTACCATAAACACGCGCCTTACATTATTCACAGGACTTGATGCGGATTTTAATTTTAATATAAATAATGATCGTTTTTTCTGGCTCCCGCTTGGAATGAAAATATATTTATCACCCAGAACGCGTTTCATACTGGAGGGCGATTTACCACTTGTCGAATTCGCTCCGGGGATTTTCGGCGGAGGTTTTTCTTTCGCTCTGAATTAGAAAATCTAAACAGTACCAAGTTTATCCATTTGCCCGGGTTTCCTTATTTTCCTGAATAAACTTTAGTGCCACCCAGCCAGGTTTGTTCAACTATTAAACCGGCTATATCCGTTTCTGGTGCGGTCATGATATCCAGGTCGCAAACCACAAAATCGGCAAATTTCCCTGGTTCCAGACTTCCTTTCTCGTTTTCCTCAAAAGCTGATTTGGCTGCCCAGATTGTCATTCCCCGCATAGCCTCTTCCCTTGTTAGTGCTTCTTCGTTTCTGAAACCCGAAGATGGAAACATTTGTAAATCCTTACGAACCGAAGCTGCAAAGAAACCATAAACAGGATTGATGCTTTCTACAGGGAAATCACTTCCCAAAGGGATCCATCCGTTCTGACCTAACAAACTTTTATAAGCATAGGCTCCCTTCATTCTCTCTTTTCCTAGACGCTCTTCAGCCCAGTACATATCTGATGTTGCATGTGTAGGCTGCACCGAAGGAACAATATTGAATTCCCCGAACATCTTCATGTCTTCTTCACTTACAACCTGAGCGTGTTCAATCCTCCAGCGCTTATCGTTTTTTGAAACCAGAACTTCCGAATAAATTTTAAGAATTTCGCTGTTGGCCTTGTCTCCAATGCAATGTGTATTTACCTGGTATCCGAATGAATCGGCCATAACTGCCATTTTTTTTATGTTTTCAGGGGATGTAAGCCATAGCCCGTAATTTGAATGATCGTCTGAAAAAGGTTCAATCATTCGCGCACCTCTTGATCCAAGAGCCCCGTCGGCATATAATTTAACGGATCGGATATTTAAAAAATCGGTTTTGAAAATCCCCTGAGTTAAATATTTTGCAAGGTTTTCAGGAGTCGGAGTTAACATGGCATAAATCCGCATTGAAAGTTTGCCATCGGTGTTAAGTGATTTTATGGTTTCAATTACATCTATATCAAGACCCGCATCGTGGACAGAGGTGAGTCCCACAGCAAAACAATTATCCTGAGCTGTTAAAAGGGCTCTGGAAATTTCAGATGCAGATGGGGGGGGTATTGCGCCGCGGACCTTATCCACAGCCATATCGATAAGTAATCCGGTAAGTTTCCCGTTTTTCCTGACGAAGGTACCTCCCGTCAGCTGGGTTTCCAGAGTTATTCCTGCAAGATCCAGAGCTTTTTGGTTGGCAAGTGCTGCATGACCGTCGATACGGACCAGCAAAACCGGAATATCAGGAAATAACTTATCCAATTCTGTTTTTTCCGGGAATTCTTTTACCGGCCAGTCGTTCTGATCCCAACCCCGGCCAAGTAACCAGGTAAATTCCTGTGTTTTGGAATGTTCAACCAGTTTTTGCAAAACTTCATCGAATGATTTTGATTCACTTAGATTGGCTTCACGGAGACCTGCTCCATATCCGTAAAAATGACAGTGTGCATCAATAAAACCGGGATAAACTGTTTTGCCGTTTAAATCGAGAATCGAATCAGATTTAAATGCTTTCAGAATCTCCTTAGTGGTTCCGGTTGCCAGAATTTTTCCTTTTCCGACAGCAAATGCTTCAGTAACTGAAAACGCAGGATCTACAGTATAAACTCTGGCATTGGTAATTATGAGATCGGCCTCCATTTTTGTGGTGCATTGGTTGAAAAGAAGAAGCAGGAAAATCAGGGCAGAGAGAGAAATGTTTTTCATTGAAAAAGGATACTATTTAATTGAGTTAATATTCGTTAAGATGAGAAGATTAAGCGTAAGGGCGCCAAGACGCAAAGAAAAACGCAAAATTTGCTATTTATCTTTTTAAACATTCTTTATTTATGATTCTTTGACGCTTTAAATTCTTATTCAATTTTTTCAATTGCGCATCCCCCGCTTTCGCGTAGCTTCAGCGGAGCAAAGCTTCGCGCCCTCGCGCCCTTGCGCTTAACCTTTTCGCCCTCTTTGCGTGAAATATATCAAAACTTATAAACGTAGTCAATATAAGGAATTCCCATGGTACTTCCATCTATCGAAGGAAAAGCAACAGCAATATCGAATGAATTTTTTTCGCCCATAAGTCGGAATCCCATAGTGATAACAGAGAAATATTTATATTCAAAATCGTATTCATACGTTACCGGATCATAAGGGGAATTGTAATCGTATTTCTTCCCGGCAAAAAACCAGTTTTCAGTAATAAGAGCTACTCTTGGGGCAACCCGCACCATTCCCGATAAAGAGAACATAGGTTTTTTAGCCATTTTCCAATCAGTATTAGATGAACTGGTCGTATAATTATAATTCTCTTCCTTCACTGCACCCCATCCTGCATTTACAGAGAAACTGTGTTCAGTGGTACCATACGTGAAAGTTCCATACCCAACTGCAATGCCAAATGGCATATCGGCGGAAATTGTTGTTGCTGCGAGCAATCCTCCTCCTACATAAACCTTTTCAGCAATCTTTACACCTACTTTAGGTGTAACAAAAAACAAAAATGGAATTACTATACCGCCTCCCATTGAAAAATTATCGGAAACACCAATCTGAACACTGTTTGCAAGTATATACGCATTCTGATAGTATCCTTCATTTTTCTTTAAGGGGATGGCTGAAGGCCCGAAAAAATAACGGGTAGGGTGGGGATTGGTGAAATAATACCTCCCGTTTACCATCTGTTCCTTCTCAATGGGTTTGATTTCCCTTATTTTGTTATTTGCAATGGTTATCTCACCTAAACTTTCTGTGCGGATTGTTGCTTCTTCATCGTTTTGGTATAGAAGCAGACCAGTGAAGGTTTTACCGTCATTCGTCGTAAGAATACAAAGCTGTTCACCGGAAAGTTTTGTCATTTTTTCAATTTTACTCAGAGGGATTGTAACTTTCCCGATAGTAATATCCTGAAAAATAATCTCGTTGTTTGTCCTTTCAAGAATTTTCCCTGAAAGGCTGGTATTATCATTTAGTCTGATAATGTAAGTGGAAGAGTCCTTTTCTGAAAGAGTCTGTTGCGTTTCCTGGGCATTTAACAAAGAAAAGGAGATCAGAAATATGAAAAAAAGAAAAGTTTTCATTTTACACTGTCAGTGATTAAAGTGCTGACGCCGCACCTTTAACGAAAATTCCAAATTAAAACCTGAAAATGATAAAAAAGGATACATTCTCAGGTTTTAATCGGGAAATCTAAGTCAAATAAAAATTGTTTTCAAATTCTTTTTGACGAAAGAAAAGTGTGAATGTCTTATTCAACCATAAGTCTGCCGCGAAATATTTTCTTTCCCCGTAGTTCGATGAGATAATATCCCGACGAAAGATTATTACGTTTAAGAAGGAATTCTTCAGATACCAGGCCATATTCAGCACGGATAAGTGTCCCTTTCAGATCGTAGAGGTATAGGTCGAAACTCGTTCCTTCAGGGTTATTCCAGCTTAATTTTGTATTTGTTTTAATTGGATTAGGATAAATTCGCAGAGAATTCGAACAGGGACCAGAGGTTAGCCCTGTATTCCCGAGACGGTTATCCTCCAGGTTGGAAAGTGAATGTACGTATGGACCTCCCTTACCTTTTTTACCTTCAAGGTTATTTGGATCACACGGAGTTTCTTTTTCTCCTCCAATACGGTAATAAACATTTACGTTTAAAGGAGGATCTTCATCCGTATAAGAGGTTGATCCAATTCCGGCTGAAACTGTGTCAATTGCAACCAGCACAGTGGAGTCAGTTCCCCTGTATATAACAATGGATTTAAATATAAATTCATTATTATCCACCAGATAGGGTTGCCAATTGAGGTTTATTACATCATTTAAACCAATATTTGACTGAAGAAAGAAAGGTTTATGCCATTCGCTTTTCTCAGTTGCGTTCCCGCAACTATCAATGGAAACCAGAACATATGCGTCAGTTTTAGTCCTGGGTTTTGAATTCCAATCTACAATTACTGCAGTATCGTTTTCCATTATTTCAGAAACAAGCGAATAATCTGTACCGGCAACCTTCCAAACCTGATATCTTTCTATAACCGGATTAGGTGCTTTTTCCCATATTACCATATTTTTTTCAGTTTCCGGATCCGTCAGAACCATGCAAATGGAAGGTGTTTGAATAGGATCTGGCTGCAGAATATTTACTGGATAAATATTTTGACCTATGGAATATGATTCAATGCATATAATTGCAATAAGGAATATCGGCTTTAGTGATTTAGACTGAATCATGGGTTAGAATTTTAATGGTTTGAAAGACTGTTTTAGCCGGATAATTATTTATGAATTTAGTTTTTAAGGCAGCGAACAGAGAATCCAATATACTTGTTGTCTATGGCATTGGAAAGTCCCCGATCCATATAGTTCATTACGCGGGGAGTCGCACTACCTATGCCTCCGGCAGGATAGCTCCACCAATATCCCCATAAACTCAGATTATAGAAACCTCCACCAGAATATCCTCCAGGCAGCGCGGTAAAACCTGTCACATTGGAAGCACCTGTGTTCGGGCTAATCCAATGGCTTGTCCCCGTTTCTTTAAGTTTTCCCCCTGCAAGACTCGAACCTCCAAGGTATGTTTCTAAGGTGGTCCAGTCTGCATTGCTTGGAACGCGCCATCCGGTGGGACAAATCTTGCCAGTATATACAGCATAACCATTATACAGAGCACCATATGATGATTTATAAGAAACAGAGTCATTATTATACCAGCAATATGCGGGAGTTGTGAGGTCGAGCCAAACATCCTGATTTGTGACAGAGGGAATTCCAGTGCCATCGTCGAATTTTATAGTCCTGAGGTTTTCGGCCATCCAAACCTGGGAGCCAATAGTTACAATTGGATAAATATTGCCGGAAATATCAAGAACAATGTTTGATGGATTGTAAATATCAATTTTAACATCATCGGTTGTACTGTTGCAGGCCGTCGAGATGGTCCATCTTAATACGTATTTTGTATCGTAAAGACCTGTAAATGAAGTATTCGCAACGGAGGGGTTTGTGAAAGCGCCATTGATACCTTGCATAACGGTCCACGAACCGGAACCAACTATTGGAGAATTTCCGCTTAAAGTTGTAGTCGTTGAACCACTGTAAATACTCTGATCAGTTCCGGCTGAAGCAACAGTGGGAACTGCATGGAATCCAATATTTACATTATCTGCTGAGCTGTTGCATGCCGTTGAAATTGTCCATACTAAAACATAATCAGTGCATTGTGTTCCGGTAAAGCTGGATGCAGGATTGTTTATATCGGAAAAACTTCCGTTGCCACCGGAAATTATGGACCATTGACCTGTTCCTGAAAGAGGATTATTGGCTTTCAGAATCACAATTGTAGACGCAGTATTTATTGTTGTGTCGGGTCCGGCTGAAGCTACTGTGGGAATTGCATGGAATCCAACAGTTACATCATCGGTTGAGCTTTTGCATGCGGTTGAAATAGTCCACCTTAGAATATAATCAGTGCATTGCGTTCCGGTAAAGCTGCTAGCAGGATTGTTTATATCGGAAAAACTTCCGTTGCCACCTGAAATTATGGACCATTGGCCTGTTCCTGAAACTGGACTATTGGCTTCCAGTGTCACATTGGTAGATTCTGTGTATATGGTTGTGTCGTTACCTGCATTTGCAGAAGTAGGCTCTGGGTACACATTAATTAAGGTAATTTCTGAATAATAGCTGCAATTACCATATTTGACATTTGCCCGAAAATATCCTGTTTCCGTTACTATCAGGTTAAGTTCTTGCGAGGTATAGCCTGAAAGATCTTGCCAATCCGCTCCATTGGTTGAAAATTGCCATTGAATAATTCCATCTTTATATCCTATTAAGGGTATTTTAATAGAATTACCTACACATTCAACATTTTGAGCCTGAGTATTAATTGTCAGTGCAATTAAAATCATCTGGATTAAAAAAAGATATTTCTTTTTCATGCCGATAAGTTATTGTTCAATCTTATTGATATCAATTCAAAATAAAATTAAACTAACTTAAACCATTTTCCAAATGATCTATTCAACCATAAGCCTCCCCCTCAAAGTGTTTTTTCCTCTCAATTCTAGAATATAACATCCCGGAACCAGATTTTCTCTCATAATAAGATATTCTTCAGAATTTAATCCAGATTCTGTTCGCATTAGAGTTCCTTTAAGATCATAAATTAAAAGTTCAAAGTCTGTTCCTTCAGGGTTTCTCCAGTTTATTCTGGATTCGGTTTGAAGTGGGTTCGGATAAATTGCGATATCCATATTGGTAAGATTCGTATTTATACCTGTTCCCTGCAATCGGTTATCCTCAAGATTCGAAAGCGAATGCACATAAGGCCCACCTTTTGAACTTGCTTTTTTCCCGTTCAATTCTTTTGGAACACATGGGCTTGATTTTTTTATAAGGATCTGATAATATCTTTTATCCTGTGGATTAAGATCGTTCCACGCAGTAAAAACATTTGATACCGAATCCAGCAGAGTCAGTCTTGAAGGGTCATTCCCACCGTAAATATAATACCATTCAGGTTGCCAGATTTTGCTCTCATCAATGTAGTTCGTCCAGTCAAGCACAACAGTATTTGGTTGGATTCCCTCAGATGCTCCCAGGTGAATAGTCTGATGGTATTCGCTTTTAGCCGATTCATTCCCGCAGGTGTCGATTGATGAAATTGCATAACGGGCAGCAAGGGCATTAGGACTGGAATTATAGTCGATATATTCTGATATTTCCAAAGCAGATACGTTGCCGATTGGAACGTATATATTCCCAAAAAGCTTATAAATATTGTATGATTCGATTCCCATATCCGAAGTACGTTCCCATACAATCATGTTTTTACCGCTGGTAGGATCTACTGTTACCATACAGATTTTTTCTTCATTGAATGGCTCATTTATCTGGAGCGAAAGGACGGGCGACTGAGTTTCACACTGCCCGTTACTTACGGTGGCGAAATAATCACCTGCATCTGATACCCATATTTCCTGTGTTCCGCCAATTCCATTATTCCAATCCACCTGATAGCTTAATAATGGATCGGGATTATTTATGATTACTTGTAAATTCCGACTTTCTCCAAAGCAAATACTTTGATCACCTTCCAGATTAAGGGAAAGAGATGGAGCTTCAAGCACATGAACCTGCTGAATTTTTTCGGAGAAAAGATTATCGTTCGATACCCGGAGTTTCACATTATAAATCCCTTTTGCGGGAAAAACAAGAGAAACGTCTTTGGTTGTGTACTCAACTGTACCGTCATTGTTAATGTCCCATTCGTAGGTGGTGAAGTTATCTGTTTGCGAGGAGGTGTTTGTCAATACAGTTGATCCGGGCAAACAAGCAGTATTTGCAGCAAATCCTGCAACCGGACTCTGTGGAACCAGTTTTGTGAGTCCGTAATAACCGGTAGGGATCCAGATGTTGTTATGTGCATCAACGACAATATTGCTTGCGGCATTTTCTATTAGTCCGTCGTCGGTGGTGTAATTTTTTATATGTCCATCCCTAAATCTGGCCACTCCTGAATAGCTACCTAACCAGATATTTCCATAGTGATCACATGCAATATGTGTGGGATAAATCCCTAAGTCAGTATAGGTATAAAAGGTGGTGCCATCGAACTTTGTTAAGCCCGAAGTTAAAATCCATAAATTATTGGAGGGGTCGAATACCATCTCACTTGCATAGTTTACGGGTAATCCGTCAGTGGTTGAATAACCTTTCCAGGTGTTGTTTGACTGATCATAATAACCAATTCCATTATTCTCAGTGCTGTACCAGACTTTTGATCCGTTAATAGCAAGAGCTGTAAGCTTGTCGGATTTAAGTGCTCCGGCAGCCTGATTAAACTTTCCAAAAGTATTATCAGATATCTTAAACCAGAACAATCCCTGATTTGTGGCAATCCAGATTTTACCATACATAGCATCATATTTCAGATCTTTTACAACCTCATTGGAATAGGTATATGTGAGATTTCCGGAAATGGTATACACTGATGTTGTGTTGCTGCTATTTAATTTGAATATCCTGAGTTTAGTATCTGATGCTGGCGCTGCAACAAATTTATTATTGGAATTATCAATGGCCGATTTCTTCATCCAAAAGAAATGTGTGCCGCTGTTATTTTCAATGGAGTTCCAGAATGTGCCATCGAATGTAAGTGTATTTCCAAACTGTCCGTATACAAAAGCCTTATCATTACTGTCGAACAGAATGGTTTCCGCTAAATTGCTTGGCAGTGCGTTTATCAGAATCGGAGTTGTCCAGGTATTATTTACTTCATCAACCTTTGCAAAACCTACATATCCTCCGATCCAGATATTCCCCTGTGCATCTGCCAATACATCCAAAGCCATATTACCACGGTCAATACTTCGTCCGGAAGTATAGGTTTTGAAGGTTGAACCGTTGTAGCATATAATGCCGTTTGCTGTTCCAAACCAGATTCTGCCCTTACCATCCTGTGTAATTCCATATACATTAAATCCGGCCTGATTTCCGTAATCGACTTCTTCTCCGGTTCTTGGGGAATACTTATAAGCTCCTCCGTAATAGGCAATCCAAAGATTTCCGTAACTATCTTTCATTATGTCATAGGGACCATCATTATTTAAAAATTTATTATCCAATCCGGGCAATCGGGTAAGTACTCCCTGGGGATCAAGTTTCCAGAATGAACCTTGATAACCCGGAACTCCAAACCAAATGTTTCCGTAATCATCAGCGACAATTGATTCAACATAGTATCCGCCAGTAAGAATATATTTTGTCCAGACTGATCCATCAAATTTGAATACTTTTCCTTGCTCTCCAAACCAGAGATTTCCACTAAGGTCTTCAGTAATTTTGGATACTGTATAAATCTTTTCCCCATTAATCCTGTCAATTGTAGTCCAGGTTGTACCGTCAAATTTTGAAATGCCTCCGTTAGCGGTTCCAAACCAGTAATTTCCATGTAAATCAATATAAAGCGATTGGACCGAGTTTCTGCTGATCCCACTGTTTTCAGTATTAAATACTTTTACAAGGGAACCATCACTCTTTTTTCTTTTAAATGCTCCTCCGGATGTACAAACCCACACAAAATCGCCATCCTCGGTCAATGAATTAATCTGGTTCATGTCTGTGTAATTCACTATCTTATGCTGCGCTTCTGCAGGAAGCGTGAATATAGTAACCAGGGCAGTCACTATTATCAGGTAAATCATTCTTTTCATATCCGACACGTTTTATATAATGTGCTAAAGTAAACAATTTGTACTTCCATGTCAATTGCCCATCCACAAGAATTACAATACTATAATTAGATCCTGTAAAGCTTAGCATGAATATACCAGTTATTCAAATATTTTACCGTTTTGAATAGAACAGTTTTAAGTTGATTAGGGTTGCATGATTTATAAATAGATAAGAACAATTTTGTAATATGGTGTCAATAACATGCGTGATCAATAAAATACAATAATCCATTTAAAACACCGTTAATTAGTACTAAATTTGACCGCTTAAAATACCCCATGCGTTTACGTAAATTATTACTTCTTGCTCCTTTATTGCTTTATATCTTTTCCTGCCAAAGGGAAGGATTTATAACCGATTCGAACGCGAAATTGCGGTTTTCTGTCGATACGGTTTATTTCGATACTGTGTTTACAACATTGAAAACTGTCACCCGTCGCTTCACAGTCCACAATGCTTACAGCGAAAATATTAAGATTTCTTCAGTAAATCTGGCTGGAGGAAACAGTTCCGTATACCGGATAAATTTCGATGGACTGTCCGGAACCCGTTTCAGTGATATTGAAATTCCTCCCAAAGACAGTCTATTCGTATTCGTTCAGGCAACTCTTGACCCAAATAACAGCAATGGAATTCTTTTGCAACAGGATTCCATTGTATTTATTACCAATCATAATGTTCAGGATATCGACCTTGTAGCCTGGGGGCAGGATGTGCATATTATCAGGGATTCGCTTTTTAACAGTCAGACCTGGACCAGTGAAAAGCCATACCTTATATTGGGCGCTGCGATACTCGATTCTGCGCAGTTATTAACCATAGATGCCGGCACAAAAGTTTATTTTCACCGTGATTCATATCTTTACATCGCCGGCAGTCTGAACGTCAATGGAACTAAAGACAATCCGGTAAGCTTCAGTGGCGACCGTCTTGAAAAATTGTATGACGATGTTCCGGGACAATGGACAGGAATAATATTTCATCCCTGGAGTAACAATAACATTGTAAACTATGCAGAGATTAAAGGTGGATTGGTTGGTATAGTGCTTCAGTCAACATTCAGCGATGCACTTCAGGTGGATCTCCGCTTACAAAACACTAAAATTCAGCATGTAAGTTCTTACGGAATCCGGGCTGCCAATGCCAGAATTACAGGGTTCAATAATTTAATAACAAATTGCGGAATTTCTGCAGTTACGCTTGAGGGAGGAGGAGATTATACTTTTAACCACACAACCATTGCAAACTGGTTTGATTACAATTCACGAAGTACTCCCTCAGTAATAATTACAAATTATGTAATCCTGAGAGATCAGGAGGGAAACGATTCAGTTACAATTGTTAACGATCTTGAGAATGCGTACTTTGGTAATTGCATTGTATATGGTAGCAATCAAACGGAAATTGCATGGGCTGAAAATGAGAACGCTGCCATGAATTTTGGTTTTGAAAATTGTCTGATTAAAGTCGATACAAGTGAATTGCCACTTGATACAGAACATTTTATAAATTGCCTGAATTATATGGATCCCTTATTCCTGAATACCGACAAATACGATTTTCATTTTGATACCCTCGAAAATAAGATTTCTCCGGCACGTGATTTCGGGGGATTAAGTATTGGCAATAATTTCCCCATTGATCTTGATGAGGTCTCCCGAATCGCTGATTTAAAGCCAGATGCAGGGGCGTACGAATTTTTAAAGCCCGACTAGCAGAGAATTAACATCTCATCACATTAAGGGATAAAACATCCCGTGAAATCTTTTTATTTTATCCTGTCTTGTTGCATTATTTTTTCTTGCTGTCATCGTCCCCCGCCAAACTATGATCCCATAAAGGAGGAGATGTCCGTTTGCCGGATAATGTTCTGGAATGCCGAAAACCTTTTCGATTGTTTTAAGGATAGTCTTTGCGAGGATACTGAATTTCTGCCTTATGGCATCAGAGGATGGAACAATACCCGTTATAAGCAGAAACTGAACAAAATGTATAAGGTCTTTATTGCAGCGGGAGATTGGGAACCACCCGATCTCATCGGATTGTGTGAAATAGAAAACAGAAATGTATTGTTTGGCCTCCTCAGAGATACACCTTTTTCTTATTATAATTATCGGTTCATACATTTTGAATCCCCCGACAGACGTGGCATTGATGTTGCTTTGCTTTATAACCCTAAAACAATTAATGTGCTTGGTGCAAAAGCAATTGCGGTGCAGTTATCGGATTCACCTGATTCCAGGAGCAGGGATATTTTATACGTCAGGGTAAAAATTATTTCCGGAGATACGCTATCGGTTTTTGTTAATCACTGGCCGTCAAAATATGGTGGTCCTGGCTTTACAGAGGATTTGCGGGAGACAGTGGGGAAAATTTTACTGAAGAGCCTTGATACACTCAGGACCTCCAATCCCCGGGAAAAATTAATCGTTATGGGCGATTTTAACGATCCTCCGGAAAGCAATTCTATCAGAATGTTGTCTGTTACCGGAAAGGAATATGCCAAGGAAAATGAAAACCTGCTGATTAACCTTTCTGAAGAGTACAAGGGATCGGTACCGGGAAGCTATAAATTCTCAGGTTCCTGGCAGATGATTGATCAGATTCTGGTAAGTAAAAATCTTGTTTCAGGGGATGGAAGGGTTTGCGTAAAACCGGAGAGTTTCAGAGTTTTTTCACCAGAATTTATTTTGGAAAAAGATGAAAAATATGGTGGCGTAAAGCCAAACCGAACCTATACAGGAATGATATATCATGGAGGATATAGCGATCATCTTCCGGTTATTCTGGATCTGTTTGCTAAAAATTAATCTGCCTGCCGCAGCCGGATCCTCTGAAATGAATTAAGAAAAAAACAGGTGCGACTGGTAATTAAATTATTTTAAAGAATGAATATCTTCCTTTTTCATTTTAATTTCAAGGCCAAGTTCCTTGCCTTTTTCAATCATCAGATCCCATGCAGCATCGAAATTATTAGGTATGATTCCATCCAGAATTGCATCTTTAATATGGTTTTTAATAATACCTATTTCCCTGCAAGGTGCAATTTTAAATGCCAGCTGAATAGTGTCTCCGCTAATGGGAGGCTGGAAGTTTCTTATCGAGTCGCGGGCCTCCAGCTCAGCCATCTTCTTTCGTACCTTCCGGAAATTGGCTAGGTGTTTTCTTACTGTATCAGGATTTTTTGAAGTGATGTCGGCTTCACAAAGAGTCATAAGGTCATCAACATATTCTCCTGCATCGAAAAGCAGTCGTCTTACGGCTGAATCAGTTACAATTTCCTGAGATAGCACAATTGGTCTTAGATGCAACATCACCATCGTCTGAACATACTTCATAGGTTCATGAAGCGGGAGCTTTAATCTGCGAAATATCGAAGGAACCATTTTCGATCCCAAAAACTCATGTCCATGGAAAGTCCACCCCAACTCAGGTTCGAATTTTTTTGTAACCGGTTTTGCAATGTCATGCAGTATGGCAGCCCACCTTAGCCAAAGATCATCCGATACTGCGGCGATATTGTCAAGTACCTTCAGTGTATGATAAAAATTATCTTTGTGTCTTTGCCCTCCCGATTCGTCTACACCTTTTAATGCCTGGAATTCGGGAAAAATCAGTTCCAGAATTCCGCACGCTTCGAGCAATATAAAACCTACCGATGGTTTTGTGCACAGAATTATCTTATTAAGTTCATCGGTAATTCTTTCTGCAGAAACAATTTTTAGTCTGTGACGGTTACCACGGATTGACTCGAAGCATAAGGGTTCAATCTGAAACCCGAGCCGGGTTGCAAAACGAATTGCACGCAACATCCGGAGCGGATCATCGGAAAAGGTGGTGTCGGGGTTAAGAGGAGTACGGATAATTTTCTTCTTCAAATCTTCCAAACCGTTGAATGGATCATTAAGGCGGCCAAAATCCTCCTTATTCAGACTGATAGCCATAGCATTGATGGTAAAATCCCTGCGGTTCTGATCATCTTCCAGACTTCCGTCTTCGACCAGGGGCTTGCGTGAATCTTCCCGATAGGATTCCTTGCGTGCGCCAACAAACTCAACTTCAAAATTACCGGTTCTTAGCATGGCAGTGCCAAAATTCTTAAAAACGCTGAGTTTCTTCCTTCCGGCCCTTTTGGCAACCTTCCCGGCAAATTCGATCCCGCTTCCAAGTACTACAATATCGATGTCTTTGGAGGGCTGGTTCAGGATGCAATCCCTCACGAAACCTCCTATTACAAAGGCTTTAACATTCTCCTCTGTCGCAATGTCAGAAATTGTCTGAAAAACCGGAACGTTTAGACATTTCTTCATATATAGATATGACAATTAATTCAATTTGTGTGACAAAATTACAATTATTTGTCAGTTTCTTACAGAAAGATGCAAATATTGGAGGTGGTATAGTATTTGAATAATAAATGGAAATCAGCAATAAGATTGGAATGTGCCGGAAAAATTAACTTCTTTCTGATAAACGTTTGTCTTTCACTCTGATAGAATTGAAAATTATTACATAACCAAATTGTAAAAACATGATTGAGCATTTAACACTGGATACTTTCAAAACAAAGGTATTCAACTTTACAGACAACAAAGAATGGAAATTCGAAGGGGATAAACCATGTATTATAGATTTTTATGCTGATTGGTGTGGTCCCTGTAAAATGGTAGCTCCAATCCTTGAAGAACTATCAAAGGAATATGATGGTAAACTTAATATTTATAAGGTAGACACTGAGGTTGAGCGTGAACTGGCCGGAATTTTCGGTGTTCAGAGCATACCATCTCTTTTATTTGTGCCCAAAGAGGGTCAGCCACAGATGGCTATGGGTGCATTGCCAAAGGAAACGTTTAAACAGGCGTTCAAGGATGTCCTGAATGTTGAATAGTTTTTTATAAAGTTCGTAAAGCGGATAAATAACCGGAATTAAACGCTTCTGCTTTACAAACTTTTTCGTAGATTTGCTTTCATAAACTTACTCTCTAAGGGGGTGCCTTAATATGACGGGCTGAGATTATACCCTTAGAACCTGATCCGGGTAATGCCGGCGCAGGGAAATACGGAGAAATCAAAGTGGTTTTCATCTAAACAAAACTTTAAGTCATGAAGGCATTGTTATTGCTTGCAGGCATATTCATGTCTGCATTTGCGCATTCACAGTATTTAATAAAAGGATCGGTTACAGACTCTGAAGGACGGGCTCTTTCAGGTGCTAATGTGGTAATTAAAGACAGTTATCTGGGAGCGGTAAGTTCCGATAAGGGGGAATTTATAATTGGTAAAGTATCTTCAGGAGAACATCTTCTGAATGTGTCTTTTATGGGATATGAAACAGCAGAACGAGTAGTTTCATTAACTGGTGATGTAACAATTGACATTCAACTGAAGCGTGCATCCATTATGGGTGAGGAAACCATCATCACGGCAGTAAGAGCAGGAGATAAAGATCCGGTAACATTCACCGAAGTAAGCAGGGAAGAACTTCAAAGCCGGAATATGGGTCAGGATATTCCATGGTTACTTTCCCTGACTCCTTCGATGGTTGTCAGCTCAGACGCCGGAGCCGGAATAGGCTACACGGGTTTCAGAATCCGTGGTACCGACGCAAACCGCATAAATGTTACTGTAAACGGAATCCCCCTGAACGATGCTGAATCGCATTCGGTATATTTTGTAAATATGCCTGATTTCGCGGGATCAACGGAAAGCATCCAGGTTCAGCGTGGAGTAGGTACCTCACAAAACGGATCTGCAGCATTCGGAGCAAGCATAAACATGCAAACTCTGAATCGCAATATAAAACCATACTCCGAAATAAGCAGTTCTTATGGGTCATTTAACACCCGGAAAAATTCAATAAGTATGGGAACCGGTCTGCTTAACAATCATTTTACTATTGATGCAAGGCTTTCGGGAATTCATTCTGATGGATTTATCGACAGGGCTTTTTCCGACCTTAGTTCCTATTTCGTGTCCGCTGGTTGGCATACCGAAAAAAGTACACTCAAACTTATCAACTTTTCCGGTAGGGAGAAAACCTATCAGGCATGGGATGGCGTTCCGGGCTACCTGCTAAGTGTAGACCGCAATTTTAACGGTTTGGGTAAGTTTACGGATGAAAACGGAATTGAAAAGTATTATGATAACCAGACGGATAATTACAAACAGGATCATTACCAGCTCCATTTTTCAAGGGAAGTTTCCCCATATATAAATCTGAATACTTCTTTTCATCTCACTCATGGTGAAGGATATTATGAGGAGTATAAGGAAAACGAAGACCTTACTGCATACAGGATTCCTGCAATAATACTGACATCAGATACAATTTCTTCTTCCGATCTGATTCGACGGAAATGGCTTGACAATAATTTTTATGGCGTTGTTTTTTCTACGAATTACAGGAAGGAAAAAATTGATGCAAGTATAGGATCAGCATGGAACCGTTATGAAGGACAACATTTTGGAAAAGTAATATGGGCAAGGTATGCAGGTGTTTCGGAAATAAATCACACCTGGTATGAAAGCACATCAGATAAAAGGGATTTCAACGCATTTACAAAACTGAATTATTCCCTGAATACGAATTTTAGTTTGTTTGCAGATATGCAACTCAGGAACATTAATTACATAATGGAAGGTGTTGATGATGATCAGAGAGATATAACGCGGAAACAAACATACCTATTTTTTAATCCCAAAATGGGAGTAAACTATACCGATAACAAGGGACAGCGTGTATATTTTTCATTCTCTGTGGCAAACAGGGAGCCTAACCGAAGCAACTTTGTGGATGCAGACACAAGCCAACCAGCTCCAACACATGAAACACTTAACGATTTTGAACTGGGATATTCTTACAAAGGAAATAGTTTTCAGGCGGGTGCAAATGTATATTTTATGGATTATGAAAACCAGCTTGTACTAACAGGTGAGATAAATGATGTAGGTTCGGCCGTAATGAGTAATGTTGATGACAGTTATCGCGTAGGAGTTGAGTTTACTGCAGGATTGAGACGACAGGAGGTTTTTAGCTGGGATTTTTCACTTTCACTCAGCAGCAATAAAATCAGAAATTATACAACCTACGTGGATAACTGGTCGTTCTGGGACGATCCTGCAAACCAGCCCAAACAATTCGTGTTTGATTTGGGCAAATCAGATATTGCCTTTTCGCCGGAAATTGTAGCTTCAAGCAATTTAAGGTACGTGGTATTAAAAAACCTCAGTTTGAATTTTATCTCAAAATATGTGGGGAGTCAGTTTACCGATAATACTTCCTCGCATAACCGAAGACTTGAGCCCTGGTTTGTTAACGATCTCAGATTAGAATACCTTATTTTCCCCGATTTTATGAATGAATTGGCATTGAACCTGAGTATTGCGAATATTTTCGATTATCAGTATTCCTCCAATGCATGGGTTTACAGGTATTTCGAGGGAGGTGAAGAAAATTTTTACGACGGTTTTTATCCTCAGGCCGGTTTAAACTTTATTGCCGGGATTAGAGGGAGGTTTTAAATTTTTTTAAGGAGTGATAAATCCCGGGCTTATTTTTCCCTTTTATTTGAAGGATTAAGCACACAACACGATAGAATTATCTAAATTGCGGCTCAGATTATTTGATTGAGGATGCATTCTCCTATACTGATAAACCATTATTCAATGAAGGGAGTTTTTATTCAATGGCTTGCTGCACTTCCCGTGTTTGTGAGAATTATTTTGCTCGGCGTTGTCTATTGGTTATTTGCATGGATTGGAACTCTTACATTTTATAGGGATTTTGGGTTCGCCGTATACTGGCCAGCCACAGGAATTGCAATTTTGGGCATTTACCTTCTTGGAAGGTCTGCAGCATCAGCCATTTTCATAATTTCTTTCATAACGAATTACCAGATATATAGTCCGGGAATACACGATTATACAATCCTTATTATTTGTATTGCAGCCATATCTGCCGGAAACACTCTTGGTGCATTGCTGGGAAGCAGATGTCTCGAACATAGAGTATTAAAAAACGGACGGTCTTTTTTCAGACTTGATTCGGTCTTGGCTTTTCTTTTGTTTGTAGCACTCATACCTTCTTTGATTACAAGTTTTACCGGTGGTTTTACGATATACATGTCGGGGATCATGCCCGATTTTTTTCAAAAAGCCCACACCTGGTTACTTGCTGATTTAATTGGTGTTCTTGCTATAGTGCCCGTTGTTATTGCATGGATAGAATCTCCAAATATTAAAATCAACAGAAAGAAACTGGTTGATTTTTTCATTATTGTATTGCTGCTTGCTTTTAGTGGATACACTGTATTCACAAATTTTTTCGGGAATTACTTTTACAATTTCATGATTGCTTATTTTACAGCACCGATTTACTTTTGGATTGCTCTCAGGTTTGATACGAAGGCAGTATTAAGCATACAGTTGATATCATTAGTTTATGTTAGCTATCTGGCAATCTATGTCAGTCATGATTTTTTATCAACTATTATCGACAGGCCATATATTCTTTTACAAGGTTTTTCTATCCTGATTTCCATTCTTATTCTGATTGTTCACTCCATTTATATGGAAAGATCCAGGATTATCCTCTCACTTCATAAAAGCGAGCAGGATTTGAAAGATATACTGGCAAACCTTCCGCTGGGTGTCGGTATTCTTAATAAATCTGCAGAACCTGAGTTTTTGAATACGGAATTTTCCTTTAAAACCGGGTTGAATACTTCCGATTTTAAAGGGATTGAATCAGAGCAGTCTTTTTCATCCTCATCCTCCCCTTCCGTTTTATTATTGAAGAGTGCATGGAAAAGCTATATCGATGGAAATATTAATGAAGAAGATAAGGATATAAGCCTTAAAACTGTTAACCGGGATGCTCGTGATTTTTCCTTACGTATTAATGCCTTTCATGACAGATATTTAATGGTAATGATGGATATTACCCAGCGAAATCTGATGCTCGAGCGTATTAAGGAGAACGAGAGAAGGTTGTCATCCTTAATCCAGAATCTTCAGGGAATGGTATACCAGCGAAGGGTTGACAAAAACTGGACAATGGAATTTGTAAGTGAGGGATCGTTCCAGTTAACAGGATACCTACCTTCCGATTTCATCTATAACAGCAACCTCCCTTTTCTTTCAATCATTCATGAACGTTACAGGGATTCTGTCTGGGACAC
>CAYOLQ010000002.1:64774-77505 GCA_964404825.1 uncultured Chitinophaga sp. | reverse complement strand
ACATGTATGATTGTATCAGGGAAACCTGGGACCATGCGCCTTTCAATTCCTGGGGACGGGAAGGCTACTGGTGTTTGGCACATTCGCATAACGAAACGCAATTCCGCGCTCCTCACTATGCAGGCAATGTAAAAACCTGGGCCATGGAACCTGTAATTGTCCGTAATAATTATATTCACGGAAATGTTGGATACTTAGACGAGGGATATCGACAGGCTATCGTTCTGGATGACGGCTCATCCAATTTTCACGTTTATAACAATGTTTGTGTAGATTTGGGTATAGGCATAAGGGAAGGAGATTACCGGACAGTGGAAAATAACATTTTCATCCGACCCGTTGTGCCTTTAGGTGTCCACGTTGGCCATCCTGGCAATAATGATATATTCCGGAAAAACATCATCATCACTGACTATGATATTTATTATATGAATGATGCTCCTGCCGAACATCCTTTAATTAGTGAGATGAATCAAAATATTTATTATAACCCTGTACCCGGATGGAAAGACAGGACAACCATATCCGTCAAACATCGGGGGAATGCTATAAGAAAGTATTCCTTCGGGGAATGGCAGAAAGCAGGATATGATGTCGATTCTAAAGTGGTAAGCGAATCTGTATTGTATGACTACAAAAAGGGGGATTTTCGAGTGCGTCCAAACTCATCTGCCATAGAAATGGGATTTAATGACATTGATACTAGCTGGGGGCTGACAAATGAATTCCCCAGAAAATGGAGGGAATGAAGGATAGCAAGAATTTATTAACGGATGGATTGTATTTCAAGGAGTTGCATCAAGTACCATTAATAAAAATTTTAAAAACCAAAATACATGAGAAAAACTGAAAATTTAAATCGTCGAAACTTTATCCGAAAAAGCCTTTTTTTTGCAACGGGGAGTGTGCTGGCCGCCTCTTCCATTAGAAGTGCTTATGGTAATTCTTTGCCCGAGAACGGAAACATAAAGAATATTTTGCCTGAGAACGGAAACATAAAGTATATTACTGTGGCATCCGAAAAAGGCCGTTATATGGGTTGGCCTGCAAATAACGGATTGTGGAAATGGGACAATGGCAGGGAAATACTGGTAGGTTTTACAAACGGTAATTTTATGGAACGGGACGGTCATAATATTGGAGAAGAGCAGCTCACCAATCTGGCGCGAAGCACTGACGGAGGCAAAACCTGGGAAAGGGAAGATCCGGAAAATTTTGTGGGTGATGATGGAGAAGTAAAACCTGCGCCAGGTAATATTCGTTTTGGTCACCCCGATTTTGCTTTACGAGTGGCAGCTAGCGGTTATCATGGAACCGAGGATAATAAAGGTCGTTTTTTTATCTCTTTCAACCGGGGTAAAAAATGGGAAGGCCCCTACCGGTTTAATAACCTGAATAACGATAAAAACCTGGAAGGAATGGAAATTACATCCAGGACAAACTACCGGGTTACCGGAGAGAATTCAATCCAGATTTTTATGTCGGCAAGAAGAAAGGATATCGAATTTGCCAGCAGGCTTGACAAACCGTTTATAGCACAATCAACCGATGGGGGAAAATCATTTCACTTTGCGGGATGGGCTGTCCCATGGACCGACCAGTACAGGGCTGTTATGCCGTCGGTTGTTCGAACCGGTAAGGGAGATTTGGTTATGGCATTACGTCGCCGGAATCCCCGAAACAATGAACAATCTTGTTGGATAGATGCGATTGTGTCAAAGGATGACGGACATTCCTGGTCTTTTTTAAGCAAAATCGGAGATACCGGATTGAGAAATGGCAATCCTCCCGCCCTTGCAATACTGAAGGATGGTAGAATGGCATGTTGTTTTGCAAACCGTAACACAAGTAAAATATATTTGCGAATCACTGAAAACGATGGTGCTTCCTGGGATAGGGAAGTCGTGGTTCGCGATAATCCTTACAGCTATGACATGGGATACCCTCAATTATTGCAAAATAACGAAGGTGAATTAGTGGCGCTCTATTATATCGCAACCGAAGAACAACAGTATTCTTACATCGAAGCTGCAATAATTACCGATCTATAATTGATCTAATCTATAAAAGGTGAAATTTGATAAAGAGTTGTAGATTATGGAAAACGCAAAAAGAAGATTAATTCAATTGGTGATTATTGCTTTTATAGCATTTCCGGAAGCCAGATCCCAGCATAATTTTTATGCTTATTACACTAAAATTAACTCAGGAAAGGATTTCGAGATATCATCGCGTACGGGCGAGCATGCCGATATAGTGGTAAACCTTGGGATTGGTTATAAACAGTTGATTTTCTGGCGGGCATCAAGTTATCTTCCTTTTCTGAGGGATACGGGAGGAGACCATTACATGGAAGAATTTGTACCGCGAACGGGCGACGGTGATGGATTAATGCCGGATAAGTTCAATAAGTATTCGAGCGTTCGGCTGATTGAGTCAAATGATAAACAAATCAGGGTTCACTGGAGATATGCCCCAGATTTGCAGAATGTATCGCTTACCGGTTTTGTTGATGAATATTTCACCATCTATCCCGATGGCAGGTTAATACGTTCTTTTCGTCCCGGAAAGGAGAAATGCGATGACTGGGCTAGTCCCGATAATTTGCAGAAAAGAGCGTATAACTTATCCAATAATCAGACCAAGGGGACACCCATTGCGGACATATCTGCAAATAATGAAAGCAACCAGGCTGGGCAGAACCGGAAAGTTGTCTCCTCTCCTACAGCAAAACTCGTTGAACCGGTGGTTGAACCAATTGTCTGGTTTAAAATGGATGAAGGAACAGGAGAAAAAACCAGAGAGCACATAAGCTCGTATGAATTACCGATCAATGGAGACAAGGCGATATGGGGCACCGGGGTTTCCGGGAGCGGGTTGGTTTTTAATGGCGAAAGTTCTGATCTGGTTCTGCCTGTTGAGCAATCCCCCTTTCTTGATAAAAAATATATAAGGGATACACCCCAGTATGAATTCGCTCTGGATGCCTGGATCGTTATTAAGGCATACCCGTGGAATTGGTGCCCTATAGTACAGCAATGCATAATGGGTAAGAACGGGTATTTCCTGGGACTTGATTATTACGGTCATCTAGGATTTAAGGCTGCTATCGGCGGGGGTTGGTTTGAGCTCATATCAAGAGAAACCCTTCCGCGTAATCAATGGATCCATGTGGCTGCAACCTATAGCCGTACCCATGGACTGATGAAGATTTATGTTGATGGTGAACCAATCGGAGAACTGGAAACCTCCGGAAGGGAGTTGTACATGGACAAAAAGAACCTCCCGTTGGAAGATCTGCGCTTAAAGATAGGGAAAGGCGAACCGATGAAACCGGCCCTTCCGATCCGTCCCCACTTTACCGATATTTCGCAATTTGCATTCGATGGCATGATCGATGAGGTAAAAGTTTACAATAAAGAACTCAACGCCGGGGAAGTCCGCAGGACTTATGAATCCTATCAACTTACCAGTGAACTAAAAAAGAACCCTGGTCTCCAGGAGAGGATATTACCCGGAAGAATTAAACGAGATACTGATTTCGGGGCTTATTATACCCGGTTGAATTTCTGCGACACCTGGGACAATCGTTGGAGGGTCGGCGATGATGCCGACGTGGTAGTAGAATTCGGAGAATTGCCCGTAAAGTATGTGTTCTGGAGGGGGACAAGTTACGTCCCTCACTGGGTATCGGAGAATAATATATGGGCAAACCAGGAGTTTACCGAATCAAGAACCAGTTACGGTTGCGCCGAACCCATGTCGGATAAGGAGAGCAGGCATTCTCATGTCCGGATCATTGAGAACACTCCTGCCCGTGCAGTGATTCACTGGCGGTATGCCCTGGTTGATGTCAAATACAATGGAGCAAACCCGGATGAGCATACGGGGTGGACGGACTGGACCGATGAGTACCATTATTTATACCCCGATGGCACTGGGGTGAGGGTTCAGAATGCCTGGAGCATAATACCCTTTAAGCGAGAGTGGCATGAGGGGATTATTCTGAACGGACCGGAACAAAGGCCTGAAGATAATATTGAATGGGATGCGATGAAGCTTGGAAACATGAAGGGTGAATCATATACCTACAGCTGGCTGGATGGGCCACCTCAGGGTCAATATTGGGAAGAAGCCATGCCTTTGCCGGAGGGACGAAACATAGCTGTCATGAATTTGAAATCTGAGTATGATCCATTTATCATAGCCCCCCCAGGCGATGACATTATCATTGCTGCATATAATGATAAAAGGGAATTTACCAGGTACTCAAAGTTTTCATGGTTCAATCATTGGCCAATGTCTTATGTGATCTCTGATGGGCACCAGGCCCATACAGTCGACCGCACGACTTCCACATCCATGTTCTGGCTGGATACAAAGGAAAATTTTTATGAAAAGCGGGAGAATATGCACTCGAAGATCTATCTCCATGGAATGACTAAGACCGGGGTTGAAGGACTAGCGGATCTGGCTAAAGCATGGGTAAGTCCCGCAAAAATTGAAATATTGCAGGGAGCAAAAGAAATAACTTTTGACCAGTCACAAAAGGCATTTATTGTAGATGCTGATGGATCTGATCTCAGTTTCATTGTAAATGCCTCGGCAAAGAATACTCTCCTGAATCCATGTTTTATTATTAGGAACTGGCAAGGCGGATCAAAAGCAGTCATTGAGCTCAACGGAGAAACTCTCCCGGAAGACAAATACAGGCAGGGAATCACAAGGGATACAAAAGGGAATAGACAGCTTGTAATATGGATGGAATTTAAATCCCAGAAAAAAACTATGTGGAAAATTTTGAATTAGGCTTGAGATACCTGAATGAAAAAAAACAACAGACTTTTTAAATGGTCACAGAAGGTATCTCTTGGTGGATCTGTATTTGACTTTGATACGGCAGTAATATCCGGTGTTGAAAGATTCGTACAGAAACTTTTTCAGCTGAATTCTTTCTGGAATAAATTCGTCATTGTTTTAGGCCTGATCGGAGCCATGACCGCCGGTAAACCTAAAGATACCTACGGTTAGAAGTGGTGTAAATGTTTTTCTTTCTTATTTTTAGAAATTAAGTATTTTTGTATCCTTAACAATGAATAATTCTAATCTCTAAATAGAACTTTTTTTTAATCCAAGATGAAAAGGAGCATATTCTGCGCGATTATTATACTGTGTTTGACTGATTCCATGTGTAGCGGATATGCACAAGAGTTGTTACTAAACGAATATGTAGCCTCGAATGGACGCAGCCTTTATCTCGAAGACGGACAAACACCGGATTGGATCGAAATCATTAACAAGGGTGATAGTGCCATAAATTTGAATGGATATAGCCTTGCAGATGAAACTGGTACGGACGATCTATGGTTTTTTCCGAACATTGAAATACCATCACATGGGTTAATCCTCGCTATCTGTTCAGGTATTGAATCCCAACCCGGGGAAATTCAAGTTGAGGGATCTCAGGGAGAAATATTCACAGTGAAAACGGTATTTACATCATTCAGTCTAAATGCTTCGGGGGAGACGATTGTTTTCAGAGATCCATCAACCCTGGTCATCGATAGTATTATCTATCCCGCTCTGGATGCTGATATATCTATGGGAAGGAATCCTGACTCAACCAACGAATGGGTGTATTTTTACCATCCCACGCCCGGCCATGAAAATGGTAGTGATGGCATCAGCAACCTGGCAGAATACATTGTTTTATTCAACTATTCCTCCGGTATTTTCAGCAGTGACTTTGATTTGGAATTGGCGACATATAATTCCCAGGGAATCATTCATTTTACAACGGACGGTTCGGAACCTGGCATTGAATCTGCAATCTACGAACATCAGATAAGTATTACCGGCAGCAAAGTAGTGAGGGCAATACTTGAAATTAATGGAGATCTTGTTGGTCGGACAGAAACACATGTGTATATCCGCAGTAATGAATTTGATGCTGAGAATATGCCAATAATATCGATTGCAACAGACCCTGAGCATCTGTATGATGAAGATGTCGGACTTTTTCTGAACGCTGATGACCGTGAACTCGAGAAACCAGTACATTTCATGCTGATCGAGCCCGATGGAAAAATTGGTATAAGTACAAATGCCGGTCTGAAGATCTTTGGTAACGAGCCTTCTCCCGGTTACCATCAACATAAACTGGCACTCGTTGCACGTAAAATATATGGATCTGGGAAATTCAATTACCATTTCTTCCCCGACAAAGCAATTACCGAATTTGAATCCCTGATCCTGAGGAATCCCCATACCGAGATAAGAGACGTGCTAGCATCAAAACTGATCGACAACAAAGTAGTTTCAAGGCAGTCCTATTTGCCTGTGATTGTATTTATAAACGGGGAGTATTGGGGCACTAAATTCCTGAGGGAAAAAATCAATGAACACTTCGTTGCTTCAAATTTCGATGTGCATCCCGACAGTGTAGATGTTTTAAATGGAATTGAGTCTGATGTTGAGTATTATAGCGATGAATGGCCCATTAAAGGGGACATGGAAGACTATAAAGATCTGATTAATTACCTCATTGATCATGACCTCTCAGATACAGCTAATTACCGGTACATTAAAACCCGGATCAATATAGAAAACATTATTACCTACTGGGCCTCTCAAATATACTTTGGAAATATGGACTGGCCGGGCAATAACACCAAGTTCTGGAGACAAAAAAACGGTGATGGAAGATGGAACTGGATTCTGTTCGATGTAGATGCTGGCCTGGGAGCATGGGAAAACCATTATTTCAATTCGGTAGTCCATGCAACCGAATCGAACGGACCGCCCCAGTGGCCAAATCCTCCATGGTCAACATTTATCATTAGAAAATTATTAAAAAATGAGGTTTTTCGGACACAGTTTATATTGCGATGCCAGGATTTATTGAATACCGATTTTACTGCCGACAAGGTCATTAATGAATTAAATATAATTAAACGTCAGACTGCAGACGAAATAGACAGACATAATGAACGATGGTACGGTGAAGATGCCAGTTATTGGGAAAAAAGTATCGATGAAATAACAAATTTCGCATCTTACCGAACAGGGGATGTGCGTCGTCATCTTAAGGCTTACTTTAATCTTGACCCTTATCAAAATGTAATGATCGGAACAAACATAAATGGGGCTGGCTCCGTGCGAATCAATTCCAAAAAGCTGGATCTGCTGCCCTGGGAGGGTAAGTATTCAGAGGGATTGTCACTGGAGTTGGAAGCAATACCTGCCTATGGGTTCAGTTTTTCAGAATGGCAAGAACTACAGGATGCAAATCAACAACTTACATATGATATAAACGGATCTGTTTCTTTTACTGCTGTTTTTGAAAAAGAAAACTGGTATGAGCAGATCATGATCAATGAGATCAATTACAATTCTCCTAAAAATGCTAATTCAGGTGACTGGATCGAACTATTTAATAATGGTCAAACAAGTGTCGACATGAGTCGCTGGTTTCTCGTTGACAAAGATAGCACGAATCGTTTCATATTTCCCGAAGGTACAAAGCTGGGAGCAAAAGAATTCATTGTTGTTGCAGAGAATTATTTATCATTTTTACTTGAACATCCAGATGTCAGTCAGGTAATCGGTGAAATGGAATTTAAACTGGATAACGGAGGGGAAATAATCCAATTGTTCTCAGGTGAGGGAATACTGATCGATCAGGTTGATTATGACGACTTCACACCATGGCCGTTGATTGCAGATGGCAAAGGGCCTTCACTGTCACTTAATCATCCAGACATTGATAATTTGCTCGGCACTAACTGGACGGGATCTACAATTTATGGCGGTACTCCCGGAGGATATAATTGGGAAATTGCCACTTCAGTGGAAACAGATTCGGAAATTGCATCAATGCTATCTTTATCCTCCTGGCCAAATCCATTCAGGGGAAGCGCCATAATACACTTTGAACTGGATCAGCAGTCTAAGGTGGACTTGCGTGTATATGACGTCAATGGATCACTTATTGATATACTTTGCAGCGGAGTGTTTCCACCTGGGACACATGAAAAAATTTGGAATGCATATGATAACGAAGCGGGCATCTATATTTGCAGAATAGTTACAGAAACAAAATCCGAAACCATTAAACTGATTTTATTGAATAATAATTAAAATTTACAAAATAATCATGAAAAAGTCGATCATAATTTTTCTATTGGCAGGCATAATGGCCCTTTTCTGCCATAGTTGTTCTTCGGAAAATGAGAAAATTGTCAGCGATCAAGCGGTGAAACGCGTTGGCATGGTCATTAAAATCAAACCTGAATTCATTGATGAGTACAAGGCGCTGCATGCAGATTCCAATTCCGGGGTGCGCGACCTGCTAAGAGAAGCAAACATGCGAAACTTCTCTATATTCCTGCACCAACTCGACGATGGCAACTGGTATGAGTTTGGCTATTATGAATACACAGGAAACGACTTTGCAGCTGATATGGAAAAATTGAACAATCATCCCCGGAATATTGAATGGCTGGAAATATGTGATCCTATGCAGGTACCGCTGGAAGGATATGAGGGTTGGGCTGAAATGGAACTAGTATATTACAATGAGTGATGAGCATCAAAAAAATCAAATTCCAATCTTTGAATATAACAGCAACTTAATTATCATCTCTATGAAAATAACAGGAATCTTAAATAGCGACATAGCATCAATAATCTCCAGGCAAGGGCATGGCGATCTGCTGCTAATCACAGATGCAGGTTTTGCAATTCCCAAGGGTCTTGAGGTTATTGATATTGCCATATCAGAAAATCAACCCAGGGTCATTGATTTTTTAAATGAGTTAAAAAAGCATTTTTCCGTTGAGAAAATCATTATGGCTAACGAGACAAAAAAAGCCAATCCATCTTACTTTAAGGAGATAATATCTGTATTTGATGATGATACTGAAGTTGAAACTATTGATCACAAAGATTTGAGAAAGCTTTCAGAATCAGTGAAAGCCGTCATAAGAACTGGTGATTTTACTGCTTATGCAAATGTTTTGCTTGTATCAGGTGCAGGAGATAGGTGGTTTTGTGAAAATCAGGGTAAATAGACCGGGCAGGTACTAAATTATTCTTCCAACATAAAAGTAATTTGATAGTATAATATTCATTCGCTCAATCAGGTGTTTTAAAATATTTATCAGTTTATTAAGACTCAAAACTCCAACTACTCATGAATAATATCAAAATCGACACAATTGACCTGATAATTATTATTGTATATATTATAGGTATCCTTTTTATTGGATTATGGTCTGTCAGGAAGAGTAAAATGACGAGTGATAACTATTTCCTGGCAGGAAGAGGTTTGAAATGGCTTATTGTAGGTGCAGCTCTTTTTGCTTCAAATATTTCTACAATCCATATGGTTGGACTTGCAGCTTCGGGATACAACGACGGACTGGTCTGGGGAAACTTTGAATGGATGGCTGTCTTTACACTTATATTGCTTGGGCTGATTTTTGCTCCATTTTATATAAAAACAAAGATTGCAACATTACCTGAATTTCTTGAGAAACGTTATGGCTCTGCCTCACGCACATTTCTAGCATTTATGGGGATTCTGGCAGCATTGTTTATTCATATGGGGATGAGCCTGTATGCGGGTGCAGTGGTTTTTGAATCCTTTTTTGGTATAAGCGTTATTCATTCTATTATATTGATTTCAATCGTGACAACAATTTATACTGTTGTTGGAGGATTAAAGGCAGTAATGGTAACCGAATCAGTTCAGACAATAATTCTTATAGCAGGGGCTATCCTTGTTACCTTTTTTGGCATTCTCGCACTTCCGGAACATGGGATCCACACCTTTGCCGCATTTAAAGCAGCTGCAAAGGAGGGCCAGTTAAGTATGTTACATACTACTGATTCACTTAAAGCCCTTAGCCAGACGGCTGCCAGCACTGGATTAACATGGTATGCAGTTTTTTTAGGATATCCTGTTATGGGTATCTGGTACTGGTGTACTGATCAGACACATGTACAAAGAGTTTTAAGTGCAAGGTCAGTTGATGATGCACAAAAAGGTTCTTTATTCGCAGGTGTTCTAAAAATTCTACCGGTATTTATTCTTGTATTACCAGGTATTATTGGATATGTGTTATTCAGGGATTTGATAGGTAATGATGCAAACCAGACATTCCCTATCCTTATTAAACAATTATTACCAGTCGGACTAAAAGGTATAGTTGCAGCAGCATTACTTGCAGCCCTGATGAGCGTCCTGGCGGCAGCACTGAACAGCTCTGCTACTCTTGTTTCTGTGGATATTGTAAAAAGACTCAGACCTTCAACAACCGACAAGGGACAGGTTCTCATCGGAAGGATAGCTGCAGTGGTAATTATGATTCTCGCAATGCTCTGGTCAACCCAGGGAGGCAAATTTACAAGCATTTTCGAAGCCATTAATAAAATAGCAGCGGCTATGGCTCCTCCCATAACAACTGTTTTTTTGCTTGGTGTTTTCAGTAAAAGAGGTACAAAGCAAGCCTCTATTGTGACTCTGATAGCAGGTTTCATCCTTGGAGTTGTTTCTTTCTGTTTTGATTTTGTTCCAATAAGTGGTCAGATGTACATTACAGATGGCCTGGGTATACCTTTTATGATGCAGGCATGGTGGCTATTCTGCTTATGCTGCGTAATATATTATGTTGTAAGCTACATGACACCAAAACCTTCTGCTGATGTAATTGCTGAATGCACATGGAAAAGCCCGCTTGCAGTAATTACAGAGGGTAAATTCAAGGGTATTCGTGATGTAAGACTACTTGCCGGTTTGTTGCTGTTAACAATGGTTATTCTGTATGCAGTTTTTGCCTAGATACCTTGAGAGTTGAGGGAATTATTAATTTAAAATGAAATCGTCTGAAAAATAAATCAATATGAGACAAGCAATAATGACCAGACCGGGCCACATTGAATTTAGCAATGTGAATGCTCCAGGAGAATTGAAGCCCAATGAGGTTTTATTGAAGATACAACGGATAGGGGTCTGTGGAAGTGATATTCATGTTTTTCACGGACAGCATCCTGCAACCCCCTACCCTGTGGTACAGGGACATGAGTATTCAGCCGTTATTGAAGCGGTGGGTAAAAACGTAACTAAGGCAAAACCAGGAATGAAAGCAACTGCAAGACCCCAGTTGGTTTGCGGGGAATGTGGCCCCTGCAGGAGAGGCCAGTACAATGCATGTCAGAATTTAAAGGTTCAGGGATTTCAGGCACCTGGTGTTGCACAGGATTATTTTATTGTGCCGGAAGATCGTTTGGTTGTTTTGCCCGATTCACTCACACTAGAGCAGGGTGCAATGGTTGAACCGGCTGCGGTCGGCGCTCATTCCACAAGCCGTACAACAGGAATCAAGGGCAAGAATGTGGTCGTTTCCGGTGCAGGTACGATTGGGAACCTCGTTGCGCAGTTTGCTAAAGCCCGGGGTGCACGAAAAGTGCTGATAACAGATGTAAGTAATTACAGGTTAGAGATTGCAAAAAAATGCGGAATTGAACATACACTGAATATCAGGGAAACACCTTTTGACTTAGGTGCCAGAAACTGTTTCGGTGCCGACGGATTTCAGGTTGGACTGGAGGCAGCCGGTGTGCAGGAGTCTCTTGACGCACTAATGGCCAATGTTGAAAAAGGAGGTGATATTGTTATCCTTGGCGTTTATGCCAAAAGCCCAACGGTCAATATGTACTACCTGGGTGAGCATGAGCTGAATGTTTTTGGATCAATGATGTACCGACATGAAGATTACGAAGTTGCTGTTGAGATGATCGCAAAGGGTGAAATTAAACTCGATCCATTGATCTCAAAGCACTTTCCTTTTGAAATGTACCTCGAGGCATATGATTATATAGAGGAGCAAGGTGATAGAAACATGAAAGTCATGATCGATTTGTAATTGAAAAATGAATAACAGATTGAATATTATTGGTATTGGCGAAGTACTCTGGGATCTTTTTCCTCAGGGTAAGCAGCTGGGTGGTGCTCCTTGTAATTTTGTTTACCATGCAAATAAGTTAGGTGCGAATGCATTAGCAGTTAGTGCGGTAGGGAATGATAAAAACGGTCAGGAAATATTAGAGTTAATAGATAAGAAAAATATCTCTAAGGAGCTGATCCAAGTGAATGAGAAACCAACAGGCACCGTCGAAGTGAAGCTTAATGACCAAGGCGTTCCTGAATATATCATACATGAAAATGTGGCCTGGGATTATATCCGTTTTGATAGCACCGTTGAGCGAAGTTTGTCAGAGACGGATATTGTCTGTTTTGGAAGTCTGGCACAAAGGAATAAAATTTCAGGTGATAGTATTATCAAGCTGCTCAGATCTGCCGGTCCAAAGACACTTATCGTTTTTGATATTAATCTGCGTCAACTGTATTACAGCAAAGAGGTTATTGAGAATTCTCTTCAATTGTGCCATGTACTTAAATTAAATGGTGAGGAGTTGCAGATTATTTCAACTATGCTTGGACTCACTGGGGATAGCGAAGAAAACCGGTTAACTGAACTGATGGAACGCTACAATTTGCAATTGTTGGCTTTAACCCATGGAAGTGAAAGAAGTTTATTGATGACTCCTTCTGAAAAAAGTGATATGCCTACGCCAAAAGTAAAGGTAAAGGATACGGTAGGTGCAGGAGATTCATTCACCGCCGCCATGATTGTCGGTTTTGCTAAGGGGTATCCACTTAATGAAAT
>CAYOLQ010000002.1:0-64764 GCA_964404825.1 uncultured Chitinophaga sp. | reverse complement strand
CATAAAAAAGCAGTTGACATCTCTGCATTTGTTTGCACACAGGATGGTGCGATGCCTGAATATGATAACTTATAAATATTTAAATAATAAAAAAAATGGATTATTTAAACAAGCAACTCGAACCAATCAATCCAGAATTGGTTGCCAAATTAGAATTACCTGATGGTACCCTGATGCCACAGGCTGCCATGGGAACCTTTCATTCCGACAATCCTGACCTGAAGGATAAAATGGAAGATATCATTGTTGAAGCTATCCGATTGGGCTACAGGCATATTGATTGTGCTACTGCCTATCAGAATGAAGAGGTTGTAGGAAGAGCAATTGCCAGGCCAATCGATTCAGGTTTGGTAAAAAGAGAGGAGTTATTTGTTCTTTCAAAACTATGGAACAAGCACATGCATCCTTCAGAAGTCATACCTGCATGTGAGAATTCATTGCGCATGCTTGGCCTGGATTATCTGGATCTCTATGTGGTTCACTGGCCATGGCCGAATTATCACGTTCCCGGAGCATCCGGCGATTCGGTAAACGATGAGGCGGTCCCTTATATTCATGATGAATTTATGTTGGTTTGGGAAAAGATGACGGAGCTGAAGAAGAGCGGTAAGGTAAAGGACATCGGCACTTCCAATCAAACGCAGAAAACCATGGAGCTTCTGTTAAGAGATACCAATGATTTTAACCGTCCTGTTTATAACCAAATGGAGCTTCATCCATTATTTCAGCAACAGGAGCTTGTTAGGTATTTCATTAAAAACAAAGTAATTCCATCAGGCTATATGTCATTAGGATCACCCCGCCGTCCCGGCCGTGATCGATTTCCCGAACATCAGGCCGATATGCAGCATCCGGTCATACAGCAAATATCAAAAGAGACAGGATTAACACCTCCCCAGGTATGCTTGGCCTGGGCACATCAAAGGGAAAACCACGGGATAGGATATGTTTCAATGGCTGAAAGGTCTGAATGGATAAAATCCAATCTGGAAAGCGCTACTAAAGAATTGCTTAGTAAAGAACATTTTGAGGCGATTGATGGTGAGGGAACTGAAGAGAATCCTGGGATAAATACGAATAACCGTTTGATCTGGGGCCAAGTTTTCTTCTGGCCTGAGGCACGTGTACTAGGGCATGACAGGGATATGCTCTGGAATGATAAGCAGATTTTTGAAACAAGGATTGACTATGAAAGGTTTAGAGAGGCTTTGGCTAAGTTTTACCAGGTATGGAAGGATACGGCTGTTGATTTGCAGGTCAGGCTGGATGCACACTAAAAATTAATTCTGAAACAGTATTACACGCGGGTACAAAAATGATTTGGGACAATTTGAAATCCTCTGGTTAATAAACAGAAGTAATCTCAATCTTTTCTAAATCTTTATCTGATTCACCGCGCAGTTCAAAGTTCAGGACTTTGTTCAGTATGAGAGAAAATGCTCCCATGATCGCAGCATTATTTCCAAAAGATATTGGCAGAATGGGAACTTTCCTGGTGGTGGGCTTCATGACATTTTTATCGACAACTTTTGTGATATTATCGAAGAAAATATCCCCGGACAGGGATACGCCACCCCCAATGACGACCAATTCAGGATTGAATATATTGATTAGGTTCGAAATCCCAATTCCTATATATTCCATAGCCCGGGTGAAAACATTCAACGCCAGTTCGTCTCCATTTCTAGCTGCATCTGCGACCATTTTTGCAGTAACCTTTTTGTAATCGTTATTGCACATTTCGGCAAGAATACTTTCCTGTCCCCGAGCCAGCCTACTTTGTGCCGTTAATGCAATGGCTTTCCCAGAGGCAAGTGCTTCAAGGCATCCGTATTTTTTACAGCTACATTGAATATTACTGTTGCTGTCCATTGTAATATGTCCGAATTCACCAGCAAAGCCATCAGCGCCGGTAACCAATTTTCCATTAACTATATTGCCGGAACCCATACCATAACCTACATTGATGCAAATGAAATTCTGTAGCTTTCGTCCCTGTCCATAGCACATCCCCCCTAAGGCCATCAATCGTGTAACATTATCATATATGATGGGATAGCTTACTTTGGGCTTCAACGCCTTCAGTATATCGGCATTATACCAGTCAAAAACAGGAGAGTATTCAACGATCTGCCTATTTAGATTAATGAGTCCGGCTACGGCAATTCCAACACCATAGATACGGTCTTTCCTGATTGATTTTTTACTATCAGCAAGCTTATTAATCAGATTTGCCAAATCTTCAATGATCGTTTCGAACCCCTTGTCAAGTTGCGTGGGGAATTCAATTTCAGTAATGAAACTGCCATTAAGATTTGAAAGAACACCCCTTGTTGTTGTTGCGCCGAGGTCAATACCGATAACGTAGTTACTCTTTCCATCAAATGACAGCATCACCGGAGGGCGCCCCCCGCTTGAACTTCCTTTACCCAGCGTAACAACAAGCCGATAATCGTTGATGAGTCCGTCTACGATCCGTGTAACAGTTGGAGCACTCAAACCGGATTTTTTAACCAAGTCAGCTCTCGAAATTGTTCCATATTCCCTGATCAATCCAAGAATACTGATTTTGTTCATTCGATTAATATAGGGGGAATTCGATGTGGGTATTTCTATTTTGGAATACTTCATAATATTTTAAATCAAAACTTCCTAATATTAAGAAAGTTACTATACGTTCAAATATACGGAAATAATTACACACAAAACCAAATATTTTTGAATATTGAGTATTCACAATGAATAATTTACTTTCTGTAAATAGTTGTAAGGTGAATTATTACAAATTAGGTATCTTATTAATTGCCTTACTCACTCCAAGACCAAGTGACTTAAGATAAATATCCGTCTGTTCGAGACTGTGGTGACGGCACTGATTCTGTATTGTCTTAATATCAACTCCGGCATTATATGCCGCAACAACCCCGGAATGCTTCCAGGAATAAAGAGTGTAATCTGTGTTGAGCTTAAGATCTTTTATCATTTTATGGTAGCGGTAACCCATAACATTTTTTGAGGGTGGATTTTTGGAATTCCGGCTCTGAAAAACATATTCCTGTTCACTGTTGAATTCCTTTGACTTGATTAACTCCTTTTTAAAGGTTTCGGGAATGGAAACATACCCCTCCTTGCCATTTTTACTGATATGACCAGGAACGAAAATCTGGTTCTTTTCCAACTGAAAATAACTGTGTTTTAATTGTCTTACTTCATTTGGTCTTAAATAACAGTAATAGATGAAACGGATAAATAGCCACAGGCTTGGATCTTTTTGTTCCACAATTTTTTTTATGGCAGCCATTTGCTTGGGAGTAAAAGCCAGGTTCTTACGGGACTCAGCCTCTTTATGCTTTTTCAGATTTTTAAAAGGGTTGTTTAAAATAATTTCCCTTTCAACTAAAACCTGGAACAGTGATTTTATAAATGAAATGTGCCCGTTCACCGTTTTTGCTGCATAACCGCATTTCACCATAAGGTGATCGTTGTAATATATCGCCCGCAGTTTATCGAATAAGGCCACATCAGCATCTGCAACCCTGTATTCTGATGCCCATGCCAGAAAAATCTTAATGGTACTCTTATAAGATGGATAGGAGGCTGTTCGTAAGGAAGCCTTTTTTACTTCAAGTGCATAATTAATAGCATCGTGAAGCGAATAGGAGTTGGTTTGCTCTGATTCAGCTTCGGGAGGAAGTTTATTTACATCAAAATGAAATCCTTCCTTCAGCAGGGTGTTTAGCTGTTGAATAATGCGATTGGCATAGGTCCTTCGCTCTTTTTCACTGTTATAATTGTTAACCTCGTAAAACCGTTTTCGAAGGAGTTTTTTATTTTGAACATCCCAGGCATAAAACTCGATGTACCATCTGGAGGATAGGTTTCCTTCACAATCGTTCAGCCGGGCTTTTTTGAAAGGATACATATCTTCAAGAGGTCGAAGGTGTTTGAGTTCGAATCTGGCGCAAACTGCGCCAATTTTTGGCGCAGGTAAAAAAAACGAAACTCCAAGCTCCTGTTTAACAGTTACTTGGAGTTTTTCGGGGTGGAAGATGGGGTTCGAACCCACGACCTTCGGAACCACAATCCGACGTTCTAACCAGCTGAACTACTCCCACCATCTTTACCTTCCATAGCTTTAGCGAAGGAAGGTTTACCAAAATCTGCAAAACATACATGATTTTGGGACTGCAAATTTAGAAATTTTTTTAAAGTATTTTTAAATCCATGGAAAATATTCTTGTCTGACAAACACATTAGTCCAAATAATTCCAGGCTTCATAGTCTTTATAAACAAAATAGCGGATATGCATTTCAGAAAAAATAGTCTAAAACATTCTATTTCAAAAGCTTACCGGAAATCCTTTCTCAGCTCTTCGAGATACCATTGAATAATCACTGAATTAAAGGAATTATTGTAAATCCTCAGCTTCTTCCCTTTCTGCTCCATGTCGTTTATCAGTTCCTTTGTTATCTCATTATAAAAAAGATTGTCAAGCTTTGTAAGAAACATCCTGAGTACAACCTGTGGCAGAAAATATTTAATCCGGTTTTTAAACCTTTGTCTTTTCATTATTTGTTCAGTTACCTGAAGCTCCTCTTTAAAATTCACCCCTTCAGATTCAAAGAATTCATTTGTAAGAATATCGTCATATAAAAACTTATTAATCTTCATATGCAGGGGAAGTATTCTGAAGAACTCAACAAGTTCTTTATCCCAGAAAGGCAAGCGGAAACCATATCCGAAGAATGTATAAAGGTTGAGTGAATTCGCGTTAAATTTGGAGAGTTTCTCCTTAAAATCCCAGTCTTCCTGAATGGTGTATGCCAACACCGGCTCGCCTGTATATTTCTCCTCCAGATTCTTTTCAATCCGATCAAGCATTTCCTCCTTCGTATTTCCTGTTGGCCTTACATAATTATACTTAATATAAAACAGCCTTTCAGCAATGTCTTTAACTGATTCCCTCTCCAACAGATTTCCATGTTTGCTCAGCTGACTTCCACCCAGAAAGTCACCCGAATGCCCGGGAGCAAAAATGCTATCCTCCGGAATATACTTGTTTTCCTTAAGGTAACGTATAGCAAAATACTCCTGCAAAAAAAACATTGACGAAAGCTTTGATGCATAGGGATAATAATCTTTGAAATATGCATCGTGAATATAATCTCTGATTAGATCTTCAGTATAATCCACACAAATCCACTTGTATCCTAATATTTCTGATACTTTTTCTGATATTTTTATTTCGGGATTTCCGGGCCGGCCGTATGTTATGCACACAACATTTGTATAGCCGGATTTCTTTAGCATAACGGCAATCAAACGGCTGTCGAAGCCACCGCTCAGGGGAACAATAACAGTTCTCCCTTCCAGGCTGTCAACAAAGCGTTTAAACGCCATATTAATCTTATCAATACCAAGATTCCGGAGTTCGTCGTAATCAAAATTTTTTGTAAGACGGCACCGGTATGTATAATAGAATTGCTTTTTTAAATCATCCTTTTTAAAATACACCAGTTCACCAGCCTGAATTTGAGATATACCATTTATCAGGGTTTCATCCCCGGTAACGTAACCGGTGGCAAGAAATTCCTGCCATGCTTTCTGATTTATTTCCTGTTTACCATAATCCTTTAAAAGCCTGTGGGGATCATCCGACACAATCCATTCTCCTTTATACCTTTTATAAAACAATGGGAAGGCCCTTATAGAGTCGCATGCGGCATACAGCTCTTCCCCACTCAAAAAAACCACACTAAAACACCCATTTGCAAAACTTACTCTTTCATTAAAATCCGCAAACGAGTTAACGCCTGAAAAATACTCTAATAGCGCAGCTGCTTCATAGTAACGACCGTTTCTGTCGAAAACATAACCCTTAACATAGAGTTTATCCGATTTCTGCCAGGAAAAGCCCCCGGAATTATCAAGCAATAATAGTGTATTCATGTAAAGTTTCGCGGATTAAATTTCGGTACTTCTCACAAACAACTTCACGACTATATTTATCAACAGCTTCGTTACGAATTACTTCGGGATTAAAATTCGGATAGCATAAATAAATTCTTTCCATCGCATTGGATAATTCATCCTCATTTTCAACATCTACCAAAAAGCCATTGCTGTCGCTTACAATTGAGGATGGTCCGCCTGAACGGGTTGCAATTATGGGGCATGCAGTAGCCAAGGCTTCTATAAGCACAACTCCAAATGATTCGAAACGACTTGGAAGTACAAATACATTTGAGCGCTGCATTTCGTCACGAATCCTCTCCCGGCTTACCTTACCTATAAAAGTTACCCTGTCTGAAATTCCCAGATCTGCAGCATATTTCCTGAGTAACTTCTGATCTTTACCGCGCCCGGCAATCCTAAGAAAAAACTCACCTTCATTGCGCTCAAGAAATTTTGCAAATGCACCCAGAAGTATATCGAATCCCTTTACGCGATCAAGAAATCCCGCACTCAGAAAAACGAATGGCTGAAGTTCACGAACCCTTCCCGAAGGAATAAAAAAATCTGTATCTATGAGGTTCGGAATGATACTTATATCCGCAGCAGGTATATTGCTGATGCTGCTTATCTTATTTTTTAAGGCCTCGCTTACACAAACAATTCTTTCAGCATTGGCAAATGCCGATTTCAAATAGTTCAGATACCAGTCTTCAAAATACTCTTCAGAAAGTTCCAGGTGCTCAGTAAATCGTCCTCTGTGTTCAACAAGGATATATGGAATACGGTATATCTTTTTCAGTCTGGCAGCCACAGCTCCCGCCCAGATAGAACTCTGGACAATCATAATATCAGGTAAACCATGCCTGAGTCTGTATTTCTCAAAGTGCAAAATATATTTTCGTATCCACCGGTTCAGATTCCATTCTTCAAGTTTAGGCCATTTCAGGGTGGATCGTTTGTAAACCAATACTCCGTTTTCGATATACTCAGATTTTTGCCCCGAAAAAACGATCTCTTTAAGGGAATTTGAAGTAAATGTTACTGTCCGGTTAACCAGAACATGTACTTCAAAATCGGTATTATTTAATGCTTCAGCATGATCACGAAAGAATGTTCCTCCATCAGGAATATACCATGAAGGAATTATCAACACGCGGTATGGAAGAGTTTCTTTCAAAATAGTATCATAATATCATAACAAGTTAATGAGTTTTCGCTGTACCTGAATCTCATTTTTTCAATTAAGACTTATCGGCAACTCAATATTTTTAACAACCTCGTCTCTTCTCTTCTTGTCAGCCTTCCTCGCCAGATTAATATACCAATAGAAACTGTATGCTACAGAAAGGGTACTTACGGCACTAAACAAAATCACTGCAAGGTATATGTTATTGTAATAAACTCCAATGGCAAGTGCCGGAATCCTAAGGGCAATTTTCAGCACATCAAGCCACATAGCGGTTTGCTGCCTTTTAAGCATATCTGGCAAAAATGAAAAAGGAGATGACAACAATACAATAAATATCCATGGAAGGAGAATCTGCATATACGTTCCCGCTTCGGCCCAATATTCCCCAAAAATCACAGTGAAAATAAACGGACCGGCAAATCCCGCTAAAATAAAAGGAATCAGTGCAAACTGAAATAGTTTGATTGCAAGTCGCTTAACATCGGAGTAAATACTCTTTCCACTATTATACTTATTTATAACCCGTTGCGAGAAAACTTGTGTAAATGAGCTGGTTACCAGATTAACCGGTCTGTATACCATCAGAAATCCAAATGAATAAATACCAGCCTCTGCGGCCCCGAATTTGGATGCAATAACAAAAACAGGGAGGTTTGCTGAGAAATTATTTATCAGGTTATGAATCATATTAAACCTTGGAAAGAAACGATATTCCCTTGCCATTTCCTTCATTTCTTTAATACTTATATATTTCAGAAAGCCGGCATCTTTTCGAATCAGATCCCTGATAAATAAAACTATACCAGCAAACTGACCCACTATTGCACCAACAATTAAACCTCCGCCGTTTGCAAAAATTCCGGGAGTGGAAACCTTAACCGCCGAATTGGAAAGAGACTGGCCAACGTTTGCAACTGCCATGCTGCCAAATCGCTTGTTCCTGTTTGCCCAGTATGATAAGTTTTGAAAAAGTCCAATCATAATTGTTGACAGAGGCACAAACCATAACCATTTTTCTATCAGGGGATCCCCAAGTAAAACCGCAAAACTATGGTGAAAGGGGATTATCAGAGCCAGAAGGAACAAACTGAATCCTAACGATAAAAAGGATCCCAGTGCCACAATGTTAAAAGCTTTTCTGTCGTCATTTGGCATCATCACCGCCGACTCATATTTTCCTGTGGAGATAATTCCTGTAACAGCAATTATACTCATGTACAGGGCGAAAATTCCGTGCTCGTAGTCTGTGTAAACCCTTGCAAGAATAAGGTAAATGAGAATGGCTATGATTTGTGCGATGGTGGTCGCTGACATCAGGGTAAATACATTTACAACAAACTCATTCTTTGATAATTCTCTTATTCTTTTTTTCATGATTTGAAAATCCGGAATACTATTTTTTTCTGGACTTAATACAAGCCTGAAACAAAAATAACACTTAAAACACGATTATCTCCTTCTTTACATACAATTTGTCAGTTATCCGGACCGATCAGGTCAAACATTTTCTTTGGCATACTGTTTGAATATCGTTGGAATTCAAAAAAACATATCTTTGAACTTTAAATTTATAAAAAATGAACATAACCCGTTCTTCGAATCCTGTTCTGGGAGACAATACTTTCAAAGGAGCTGATTTTGCCAGACAGGCTGAATCATCCATGACAATACAGGGAACTGTCAATAAGTCATTTTTGCTGGTTGCCCTTGTAGTTCTCGGAGCATCCTATACATGGAAACTGATGGCTGAACAGAGTACTTCACTAATGATCTTCATGATTGGAGGCGCAATAGGAGGCCTGATAACTGCCCTTATAACTGTTTTCAAAAAAACCTGGGCCCCTTACACAGCTCCCTTGTATGCTATTCTTCAGGGATTATTTCTTGGAGGTGTTTCGGCAATGTTTAATGCCAGTTTTCCCGGAATTGTGCTACAAGCTGTTGCACTGACGTTCGGAACATTATTTGCCTTACTTTTTGCTTATAAGTCAGGACTGATAAAAGTTACAGAAAACTTCCGACTTGGTGTTCTTGCTGCTACAGGAGGGATTGCCATAGCATATCTGCTTTCATTTGTTCTCGGGATGTTTGGCGTAAACATTGGATTTATGCACAGTAACGGACCTGTTGGAATTATAATCAGTGTGGTTATTGTAGTTGTAGCTTCGCTGAACCTCGTTCTCGACTTTGATTTTATTGAAAAAGGAGCCCAGCAGGGAGCCCCGAAATATATGGAATGGTATGCCTCATTTGGATTGATGGTTACTTTGATCTGGCTTTACCTGGAGATGCTTCGGCTTTTATCCAAATTATCGAGCAGGAATTAAGAATCAGGTTTATTTTTAGCCCTGAGGGTTTAAAGTTTTATAGTTCCTTATGGTTGTGTAAAACTCAGGTATTCTGTTCCATACAAATGATCATAATCTGCTGTTTCATCGTCATGATTTATTAATCAACCGATCTAAATGACCGAACTCGAGAAGTATTTCAACAAATTCAGGAAAGAAATCGTTGGTATAGATGCTGAATTTGATTCTCCGTATGGCAGAAAGAAAATTCTTTATGCTGACTGGATTGCCAGCGGGAGGTTACATCACCCGATTGAAAAAAAACTTCTGGAAGAATTCGGCCCTTTTGTTGCCAACACCCATACTGAAACCAATACAACGGGCTCATTGATGACAAAAAGCTATCATTATGCCCATAAATATATAAAAAAACATGTAAATGCCGGTCCTCAGGATGTGATCATAACCTCCGGATTTGGCATGACTACATTGGTGAACAAGTTGCAGCGGATTCTAAGTCTGAAAGGTTGTGGAGGAAACAGCCACAAAGATTGTGTTAAGAAAGGCAACCGTCCTGTGGTTTTTGTAACTCATATGGAGCACCATTCCAACCAGACATCATGGTTTGAGACGATTGCAGAAGTTGTTCAGCTGAAACCGAAGCCTGATCTAAGTGTTGACCTTGACGAATTGCGCATTCAGCTGGAGAAGTACAAGGACAGTACCTTTAAGATCGGCAGCTTCACTGCCTGTTCCAATGTAACCGGAATTCATACCCCTATCCACAAGATGGCCAGAATCATGCATGAGGCCGGTGGTTTATGCTTCGCTGATTTTGCAGCCTCAGCACCTTACGAAACCATTAATATGCATCCTGAAGATCCTATGGAGAAGCTTGATGCAGTATTTTTCTCACCGCACAAATTTCTTGGCGGGCCGGGTTCCTGCGGTGTGTTGATTTTCGATTCGTCTATGTACCATTCCAGCGTTCCCGATAACCCGGGAGGTGGAACCGTTGACTGGACAAACCCATGGGGATCTTACAAGTATGTGGATGATATTGAAACCCGCGAAGACGGTGGCACTCCGGGATTTCTGGAAGCAATAAAAGCAGCACTTGCCATTGAACTTAAACAAAAAATGGGGGTGGAGAAAATGCATGCGCGGGAAAATGAACTTCTTGCATTGGCATTTCCCGGTCTCAGGAAGATCCCCGGGATAAAAATCCTTGCAGACCATGATGAAGACCGGCTGGGGATCATATCCTTTTACCACGAAAAAATTCATTTTAACCTGATTGTTAAACTTCTGAACGATTTATACGGAATTCAGGTAAGGGGAGGATGCGCCTGCGCCGGAACATACGGGCATTACCTTCTGGAGGTAAGCTACGAGAAATCCAAAGCAATAACCGACAAAATCAATCATGGCGATCTTTCTGAAAAACCGGGTTGGGTTAGATGGTCATTACACCCTACCATGACCGATGAGGAAGTAAGACTGTTTCTGCATGCTATTGAAGAAATAATTGCAAATATCAACACACATGAAAAAGAATATTTATATTTATTGAACCGGAATGAATACATTCATAAATCAGAAGAAATGTCATGCGATCAGGATGCGATTGTGAATGATTGGTTTAGGCTTGGGTAGGGCTTATAATTCCAGAAAGACCTTCAAGATGATAAATTCACGATGATTTCTGGTATATTTGTAGTATGATTGCCTTTCTTCAACACTTTTTTGTAATGTAAATTAAATTAGTGTGATATGGAAAACTCATCTTATAAAATAAATCTGACATATAACCAGGTTCTTGATTTAGTCAGGCAGCTTCCCAAAAAAGACAAGGCTAAATTAAGCAATGAATTAGCAAAAGAGGCTGTTGATAAAAGACTAACCCGTATTCTAAACTCTTTTTCTGCTGAAGATATTACTCAGGAAGAGATAAATCATGAAGTCGAAGAGGCACGAACTGAAATTTATGCCAAAAAGCAAAAAATTTAGGGTAATTATAGATACTAATCTATTTATCAGTTTTTTGATTGGCAAACAATTGAAAAACCTCAAATTTTTGATAGTTTCTAATCGTATTGAGTTAGTTTTTGCACATCAGATTATTCAGGAATTAAAGATCGTTGCTGACAGACCAAAATTTAATAAATACTTTACAAAATCTAACCTCAATGATTTGATTAAATTTATTTATTTGATCGGTCAGGTTTATCAAATAGATAATTCAATAAGTATTTGCCGTGATCCAAAAGATAATTTTTTACTTGAACTTGCGGATCAAAGCAAAGCTGATTTTCTTGTTACAGGGGATAAAGATGTCCTCGCTATAAAAAAATATGGAAATACTAAAATCATTACTCTCAAAGAATTTGATATAATTCTAAGAAAATGATCCTGGAAGTATCCTCAAAAAAAACAGAAAAGCAATTTCTCGATGTACCGAGAATTCTGTACAAAAACGACCCTTATTGGGTCTGTTTGCCCGATAACGACATTAAACGAATATTCAACCCGCAAAAAAACCGCAGTTTCGTTGATGGAGAAGCTTGCCGATGGATTCTGAAAGATAAGGACGGCAGACCTGTCGGGCGTATCGCAGCTTTTTATAACCTGAAAAAGGCCAAAGCAGAAAAAGTTCTTACCGGTGGAGCAGGTTTTTTTGAATGCATCAACAATCAGGCTTCTGCCAACCTCCTTTTCGACACTGCCCGCGAATGGCTTGAAAGGAAGGGTATGAAAGCTATGGATGCTCCGGTTAATTTCGGTGAGAACGATTCGAACTGGGGCTTACTGGTGGATGGTTTCACCCATCCGGGAATTGGAATGCCATACCATCTCCCCTACTATAAAGATCTTTTCCTGAAATATGGATTTCAGGTATTTTTTAAACAATACAGTTTTCACCTCGATCTAACTAAAAAATTTCCGGAACGATTCTGGAAAATTGCCGAATGGATTGGAAAAAAACCCGACTTCCATTTTCAGCACTTCACCTGGAAGAATGCAGACAAACTGATTGATGATGCATCTTATATTTATGAAAAAGCCTGGTCTTCGTTAAAAGACGACTTCACCCCTCTGGATAAGGAATTATTGCGTGAAATCCTGAATGGCGCAAAAGCAGTCCTGGATGGAGAAATGATATGGTTTGCCTATCATAAAGATGAACCCATTTCATTTTTTATTATGTTTCCGGATGCAAATCAGATACTGAAAAAACTAAACGGCAAACTCCATCTCTGGAATATGCTCAGGTTTATCTATTACAAAAAAACCGGAATGATAAACCGGATACGCGCTATTGCAGCAGGAGTAATACCCAAATTCCAGAATTCCGGCGTAGAATCAGGCATTTTCTGGCATATGAATGAAAAAATGAAATTTAAACCGCAGTACAAGGAAATCGAGCTTTCCTGGGTTGGGGATTTTAATCCAAAGATGATCTCACTATACGAAGCAGTAGGCGGGGTTAAGGCAAAAACTCATTTTACCCTCCGGTATATGATTGATAAAACCATACCTTTTGAAAGGTTTATGCCTGAGAAAGTAGACCCTGAGAAGCTTCTGGAAATTGGAGACAAAGACCTGATTGCCTGAATATCTGTTTTAAGTATGAAATGAAAATAAATGAAAATATATTTTGCTATTGTTGTAACTATTTCTAATTTTGCAGTCCGAATCGAATTTTGTTATTTATAGCAAGGATAAAAAAATGAAAAAAGACATCCACCCAAAAAATTACAGGCTTGTTGCATTTAAGGATATGTCAAACGGTTATACTTTCCTTACCCGTTCTACTGCAACATCTAAAGAAAAAATAACCATGGAGGACGGAGTTGAGTATCCCCTGGTAAAACTTGAAATTTCAAATGCTTCACATCCTTACTACACTGGAAAGATGAAACTTGTTGATACAGCTGGTCGTGTTGATAAATTTATGAATCGCTATAAAGACCATATTGACAAAAAGAAAACTACAGAGAAATAGTTCTTCCTTTAAAATACTGAGACTCCGGTTGTTATTCTTAGCAGCCGGAGTTTTTTATTTTATTCAAAAAAATCCATCTCGATTCCAAAAACTTTGCGGCTTTGCGAGAAATCAAAAGGGTTTCGCGCAAAGTCGCAAAGAAAGTTAAGAATCATTCTTCCTGTCGTTTTCCAAAAAACCTTTGCGACTTTGCGTGAAATCAATGTTAAGCGCAATCCCGATAGCCATCGGGACGCCTGAAGCGGGCCACGCTGTGCCTCCGCTGAAGCTTCAGTGACACGCGGAAAGACGCAGCTGAAACCGCAGTTTTCTATTTCTGAAAAAAATCGCGTTTCTTAATCCGCGCCTTAGCGTACCCCGCGAATGCGGGGTTCTGCGCTTAATTTACCTTAACTTTTCATATATTTGAAAGAAAAAACCAAAATGAACTATATCCTCTTCGACGACCAGAGCTGGGAACAATTGCTCCCACTTACATTTACCCGACCGGTTTGCCGAATACGGGTAGGAATATTGACAATACATGAAAAATGGGAGAAAATTCTTGAGACAGAAATATCCTGCTTAACTCAGGATTATCTTACAACCAAATATCCTGTTAATATTCAGAATGATAATCTGCTTATTAATGCAAGCCTGTTGCCATCCCCCGAAATAATAAAAAGTATTACAGAACTGAAATCCGGTGAAGCAATTGTTTCAGGTGAAAGGATGATGGTTGCCAGACTCGACAAACCCCATACTCAACAATTCGATTATAAAAATCTGAGAGGACTAAAAACAATTGAAAGCCCATTCGTTCCGCGACTCATTGACCATCCGTGGCATATTTTCCAGCTCAATGGTGATGAAATAAGAAATGATTTTACCTTGATTACTTCGGGCAGAAAATCTGCTAAACTTAGTAAAACAATGAATCTTCTTAATCCGGAGAATATATTTGCAGAAGAGGGCTTTAAAGGGGAATTTGCCACAATTAATGCATCTGCCGGTCCTGTATACCTAGGCAAAGACAGCGAAATCATGGAAGGATCGATTGTTCGCGGACCATTTGCACTTTGTGAACATTCCACTCTTAAAATGGGAGCAAAAATTTACGGTCCTACAACCATAGGCCCGAATTCAAAAGCAGGCGGGGAAATAAACAATTCTGTAATCTTCGGAAATTCGAATAAGGGTCACGATGGTTTCCTTGGCAATTCGGTTCTAGGGGAATGGTGCAACATCGGAGCCGACAGTAACAACTCCAACCTGAAAAATAACTACGCTATTGTAAAATTGTGGAGCTATAAGGAGGATAAATTTATAAACACAGGTCTTCAGTTTTGCGGACTGATTATGGGTGATCACTCCAAATGCGGCATAAACACTATGTTTAATACGGGTACTGTTGTGGGAGTAAATGCAAATATATTCGGATCGGGCTTCCCCAGAAATTTCGTTCCTTCATTTTCATGGGGAGGAGCACACGGTCTTAGTACTTTCACAATACCCAAAGCTTTTGAAGTCGCAGAAAAGGTCATGGAAAGAAGAAATATGATATTTGACGAAACTGAAAAGGAAATTCTGATGGCAGTTTTTAAGCGAACGGAAAAGTACAGACAATAAGTGTTTAGTGAAAAATGCAAAATGTTATTTAATTACCGCTCAAGTTTGCATTTTAAACTTTGAATTTTGAGTTTTTGATGTCCTTCTAAGTTTTTGGCATAAGTCTTGACCCATAAAGCATTACTTTTAATTTATTCATTTGATTGATATCAATCAGACTATTTGTCAGTAGAAAGAACGGAGATGATATGAAGAATATGTTCCAGTATAGTTTAGAAAACCTTTTAAATTCGGATGGTGTAGACGAGGAATCCGAATTTATACCCATTATTTCTGACGAAGAGGACGATGAACTGCTTAAGCTGAATGTACCTGACGTTTTGCCAATACTCCCTCTCAGAAATACAGTTTTATTCCCGGGCGTGGTAATTCCGATTTCTATCGGACGTGAAAAATCTTTAAAGCTGATTAAAGAAGTTTACCGGAAAAACAAAATTCTTGGAGCGGTTGCACAGAATAATGTGAATATTGATGAGCCTGAGATTAAAGATCTCTATAAAACAGGCACCGTTGCTCAAATCCTGAAAATTCTTGAGATGCCTGATGGTTCCACCTCGGTAATCATTCAAGGCAAAAAACGCTTTGAGATAATGGATCTTGTCTCTGATAAACCTTATTATGTGGCACGCATTGACGTGCTGGAAGACAAAAGGTCGGGTAGCGAAGACGAGCTGAAAGCTATAGTAGCCACTCTTAAAGATCTGTCTTTGAAAATTATAAAGCTTTCATCAAATATACCGCCAGAAGCTACTTTTGCAGTTAAAAATATTGAAAGCTCTGCATTCCTTATCAATTTCCTCTCATCAAATAACGATATGGAAATTGCTGAAAAACAGAAACTTCTTGAAATTGACGATTTAAAGCAAAGAGGGATCCGGCTTCTTGAATATCTGGCCAAAGAAGTTCAGATGCTTGAGCTTAAATACGATATCCAATCCAAAGTAAAGCACGATCTGGATCAGCAGCAAAGAGAATACCTTCTGCACCAGCAGATGAAGACCATTCAGGATGAATTGGGCGGAAATCCGGTTGAGCAGGACATTAAGGACCTTAAAGAAAAAGCCAAAAAGAAAAAATGGCTGAAAGAAACTGCAGAAGTTTTTAATAAAGAACTTGAAAAACTTGGCCGTCTGAATCCCGCAGCAGGAGAGTATTCCGTACAAATGAATTACGTCCAGACTATGCTGGATCTGCCCTGGAAGGAATATACAAAAGATAATTTCAATCTAAAAAGGGCACAGAATATCCTCGACAAGGATCATTTTGGCCTCGACAATGTTAAGGACCGCATAATTGAGCACCTTGCCGTCCTTAAACTAAAGGGTGATATGAAATCACCTATAGTTTGCCTGGTTGGCCCTCCGGGTGTTGGTAAAACATCACTTGGAAAATCTATTGCCAGGGCGCTTAACCGCAAGTATGTCAGGGTTTCTTTAGGTGGGCTGCATGACGAGTCGGAAATAAGGGGGCACCGGAAAACATACATCGGAGCTATGCCGGGTCGGATAATTCAGAGTCTGAAAAAAGCCAAATCTTCCAACCCGGTATTTGTGCTGGATGAGATTGATAAAGTTGGCAGGGATTTCCATGGAGATCCTGAATCAGCCCTGCTTGAGGTACTCGATCCGGAACAAAACTCTGCTTTTCATGATAATTACCTGGAGGTGGATTACGATTTATCGAGGATATTATTCATTGCAACGGCAAATACTACAAGTACTATAAGTCCTGCACTACTCGATCGTATGGAAATTATTGAGGTAACAGGCTATCTTGTTGAAGAAAAACTTGAGATTGCCAAACAGCATCTCGTTCCCAAACAACTTTCTGAACATGGATTACCAAAAGCAAAGCTGAAATTTGCTAAAGAAGCTTTACAGAATATTATTGAAAATTATACCCGTGAATCGGGAGTAAGACAGTTGGATAAGCAGATTGCCAAAGTTATTCGGGTGGTGGCAAAAAAGATTGCAATGGAAGAACAGTATAACCCGGCTCTTTCGGTAAAAAGCATAAAGGAAATCCTTGGAACTCCAAGGTTTATGAGAGATCATTATGAAAATAATGATTTCGCGGGAGTTGTTACGGGTCTTGCATGGACATCTGTCGGTGGCGAGATACTTTTTGTTGAATCGAGCATAAGTAAAGGAAATGGTAAGTTAACTCTTACCGGAAACCTTGGTGATGTAATGAAAGAATCAGCAGTGCTTGCACTTGAATATCTGAAATCACATTCGCCAATGTTGGGTCTGGATGTGGAAATCTTTGATCAATGTAATGTTCATGTTCATGTTCCTGAAGGTGCGATTCCAAAAGACGGGCCATCGGCCGGTATAACAATGATTACCTCGCTTGCATCAACATTTACCCAGAGAAAGGTAAAAGCAAATCTGGCTATGACGGGTGAAATAACTCTCCGGGGAAAAGTATTACCTGTGGGAGGAATCAAAGAGAAAATCCTTGCAGCAAAAAGAGCAGGGATAACGGATATTATAATTTCAAAAGATAATCTGAAAGATATTGAGGAAATAAAGGAAATTTACCGCAAGGATCTCACATTTCATTATGTAGAAAATATCTTACAGGTACTGGAACTGGCACTTATGAAAGAAAAGGTAAAAAGTCCGTTAAAGGTTATATAATATTTAAAAAATAAAACTGTATTTTTACTTTCATTACCGATTCTTAATCAAAAAAAAAATGAAAATGGGTCCATCACTTTTTTGGGGATTACTACTTGTAATCCTGGGAGCTAGTCTGATTTTCAGAATTGTTTTCAATATTGATTTTCCACTCTTTAAGATTCTGATTGCTTTTCTGTTAATCTTTTTTGGAATAAAAATGCTTTTCGGAAGTTTTAAAACTCCCTCATTTGAAACGAAAGAAAGCGACATTGTTTTCGGAGAGAAACGCTTTTCCAACCCCGAAACCAACCGCGATTACAGCGTGGTATTTGGTAAAGGAACTTATGATTTCAGGGATATCGACCTTAAAGGTGAGAAACAGAGAGTAAAAATAAGTACGGTTTTTGGTGCCAGTATAATAAAAATCAACAAGGATTTACCAACCAAAATTAAAGTTGAATCAGCATTTGCCGGTACAGAATTGCCAAACGGGAACTCTGCTGTATTTGGTTCATCAACCTACACCAGCCCTGATTTTGATCCCGAAAAGCCTCATCTGGAAATTAAACTGGAGGTTGTATTCGGGGGTTGTGAGATCAGAACATACTAGAAAATTAAGTGAATTAGTTCAGAGGAAAACAATTCTCACAATTCATTCTTGTTTTATGGATAAAATTGCACTTTTCCCAGGCTCTTTCGACCCTTTTACAATCGGGCATCAATCCGTTGTAAACAGATCATTGCCACTTTTCGATAAGATAATAATTGCAGTTGGTTTCAACACCCAGAAAAAAGCACTTCTTGACCTTGATACCCGGTTGCGGCTTATATCTGATGTTTTCGCAGGTAATCCCAAAGTTGAAGTCCAACACTATCAGGGTCTCACAATAGATTATTGCACAAAAGTAAATGCACGTTACCTGCTTCGCGGTTTACGTACAGCAGCTGATTTCGAGTATGAAAGAGCTATTGGTCAGATGAATAAGGCAATGAATCCGTTAATTGAAACCGTTTTTTTACTCACTTCTCCGGAATATACTTTTGTTAATTCAACTATTGTCAGGGATATTTTATTTTACGGGGGAGATGCTTCTAAATTCTTACCAAAAGGAGTGGATATTAAGAAATATTTACCATGAGAGGAAGGCTGTATCTTTCCATCCTGTTAGTTTTCATCCTTACAGTTGGTTTATATTCACAAAGTATGCCTGTTTTTTTTAATGGCAAAAATACTGAGTACGCAGGTAAGGAACTGGAGTTTTTTTATTATACCGAAAGAATTTACGATACCAGGAAATCTGTATCAAAAGTAATAGTTGATAACGACGGTAACTTTTCCATAAGTTTTCCACTTGAAAACACACAATGCGTTTATTGCCAGACTCCTTTGTATAAGGCGTTTCTGTTTGCAGAACCCGGTAGGTCATACAATATTGAGCTGCCACCGCTTCCTGCCGGTAAAAATAATGAAACCCGTAATGTCTTTTTTGTACCTCCGCTATGGCATATGGTTCCAGCTTCCGAAATTACTGTGAGTAAAACGGAACTTAATGATGCTATTTTCAAATTCAATGAACAATTCGAACCTTTTCTCGATAAACAGATTCTCCGTTACTACGATGCGGAACGCAGCCGTGAAAAGCTGGATTCCTTTGATCTTGCTTTAAGTGATTATGCCGGTTCATCCGGGAATGAGTATTTCGAATCCTATCGCTTATACAAACTGGCAACGCTTGGATTTCTGGTCAACCAATTCAACCGAAATGATTTGTATGAGAAATATCTTATGGACAAACCTGTTCGTCCTGATGTTCCTTCCTGGTGGGAATTCTTCAATTTGTATTTCGACAGGTATATCAGCAGTCTTACAAACCACCCTGATTTTGCAGGAATTTATTCACTTATAGGTAATGGGGATTATTCATCATTAAACAGGATTCTTAAAAAAGATCCGATATTACAAAATGATCAGATTCGTGAATGGGTTATTCTCAGGGAATTCCAGAGTGCATACTATGAAAGCGGATTACCATTGCCGACCCTTACTGCACTTTGTGATAGTCTTATTTTCAATTCTTCTGATCCCATTACCAAAATTATTTCAGAAAGGCTGAAAAAGGAAGCGTCATCAATGCTTAAAGGCCTCTCTCCTCCCCCGGCAAAACTAAAAAGCATAGACGGAGATAGTCTGGAAATACCATTTAACGGAAGTAAGTATGTTTATATTGGTTTTTGTTCACTCAATAATCTGGAGTGTCTGCAGGAATTTGAATACCTGAAATACTATTATCATAAATACAGTAAATATCTTGAGATACTTGTAATCATTCCTTCGGATGAAAAGGAGAAAATACAAAGCTTTTCAGATGAAAACCAGATACCCTGGAAATTCTATTATGGAGTAAATAGTCCTGCTCTCATGCAGGATTACAAAATAAAAGCCTTTCCTGTTTTTTACCTTGTTGACAGGGAAGGGAAACTAATTATGTCTCCGGCTGTTCTACCTTCTGACGGATTTGAACAACAACTTTTCAGTATTTTAAAAGGGAATGGGGAAATCTGATATCTCAGATAATTTTTGCCTCTTTCAACACATCAAGTACTAAAGGAAAAGTATTTGAACGAATTAAGTTCGCATTCTCAGGCTTTAGCCATCGTATCTCTGTGATATTCTCTTTCTTCTGAGGTTTGGTTTTCACATCATTTTCAACAGTCATATTGTACCAGTCGGTTTCTTTAAGAAAAGTTTTACCATCCTGCTTATATGCATGAAAAGTTTTAAGAAGAAAACTTTGTACCAGGGGAGCCTCAATTCCGCATTCTTCGCATACTTCGCGCACCGCGGCTTCCTGTGAGCTCTCGCCTTTCTCTTCTTTGCCTTTGGGCAGGTCCCATATTCCATTTCTGAATATAACCATAAACTCTCCTCTGGAGTTTCTTACCAGACCACCTGCAGCTTTTACAGGCTTAAAAAGGGAACTGAACTCTTTGTATAAAAAAGGCAGGTCAGAATGAAATAAATAAAGCGTACTGATTTTTTCAAGGTTAAAAAAAGCACTCACGATTTCTTCCAAATTCGAGGGTAATTCATATTTGTAGAAGAGGCCGTATTTTGTCCGGAAGGTTTCTGGAAAATCATCTCTGAAAAAAACTGTTCTGTCCTTAAAAAAAACTTTATACATTTGCCGCACTATGGATACAAGTAAAAAAATCGCACATTATCTGCTGCAAAGTAAGTCAATAAAATTAGAACCTGCAAACCCGTTTACGTGGGCTTCAGGCTGGTTCTCGCCTATTTATTGCGATAACCGGAAGACCCTTTCATTTCCTGAAATCAGATCATTTATCCGTGATTCGTTTGTAGAAGAAATTAAAAAGCAATTCGGTATACCCGATGTTATTGCCGGAGTTGCAACCGGAGCGATAGCCCAGGGTGCTCTTGTTGCGGATAAAATGGAATTGCCATTTGTTTATGTTCGCTCAGCATCAAAATCTCATGGGCTTGAAAACTTAATAGAGGGTAAAATCGAGCCGGGACAAAAAATTGTTGTTATTGAGGATCTTATCTCAACGGGTGGCAGTAGCCTTAAAGCAGTGAATGCTCTTCGTGAAGCCGGATGTGTTGTAGTTGGTATGGCAGCAATATTCAGTTATGGATTTCCTCAGGCTGTTAAGAATTTTAATGATGCAGACTGCAAACTGATAACATTAAGTAATTATAATGCGCTCCTCGAACTGGCTCTCGAAAACGGATTTATCAATAAAAATGAAGCTGCTTTGTTGGCTGACTGGCGCACAGATCCGGAAAACTGGAGAAAATAAAAATCAATGGACAAAATAGAAAGCAAAGTAGGTAAGATATCGAAATCTGATGTTCAGGTGTATCAGTTCCTTTCGGATTTTAATAATTTTAAAAGCCTTATCCCGGAGGATAAAATTAAAAACTGGATTGCAACTTCTGATTCTTGTCAATTCACAGTTGACGGAATCGGCGATGCTGCTCTTAAGATAATTGAGAAAACCCCAAACAGTTTAATAAAAATAGCATCTGAAGGGAAAACTCCGGTTGGTTTTCACCTATGGATCCAGTTAAAGTATATCGATGAAAATCAGACGGCAATACGAGTGGTTATAGAGCCACATGTAAACATGATGATGATGTTGATGCTAAAGGAGCCCCTGCAGGGTTTTATTGATATGCTTATAGATCAGGCGGAAAAACTTAATCTGGGTTAAGAAGAAAGTCCACTTCTCTGAAACCGAACTTAAAAACCTTATTGTCTCTGGCTTTCAGCACCAGATAACCATCAGCTTCAACTCCTTCTACAAAACCTTCGAATTCAACTCCTCCCCAGGAAAACCTCAGCCATTCCTGGAAGCCATAGAGATTCTTATAATATTCAAGGTCGATTTGGGCGAAATCCCTGCTTAAAAGAATTTCATACCAATAATGAAACTCCTCCAGAAAAGAGTTCAGAAGGAGAATCCTGTCGGAGTCTTTGCCTGATTCATTTTTAAGGCTGGTTGCCGGTATGGAAAAATCGGTCTGATTTACATTTATTCCTATTCCTATTACGGATGCGCTTATAAATTCAGATTTCAAGGTATTTTCAATCAAAATTCCTGAAATTTTGATTTTGTTAACCAGAATATCGTTTGGCCATTTAATTTTTACACCTGATACCAGCTTTGAAAGCACGTCTCTTATCGCGATAGCGGTAATTTTGGAAATATAAAACTGCTCTTTGGCCTTTATTTTTGCAGGAAAAACGATAAGGGAAAATAAAAGGTTGTCTGAAGAGTTGCTTTCCCAATGATTGCCTCCCTGACCTTTGCCTCCGGTCTGAAAATCTGCTAATATAACAGTAGGTTCGCTTAGCTTTTTTCCTGACAAAAGGTCAGATGCATGCAAATTTGTCGAAACGATACTGTCCAGATGTATGAGTTTATAATTTTCTGAAAACATTTTTCTATCCCCCGAAAAAAAACAAAAGTGAATAAAAACTGTTTAGAATCCAATTAATCCATCAGGATAAATCATTTTAATTCTTTTAAAAGCCATGTATATTCATTAATTCAGGCTGAAATTTTCTCCATGGCTTAAAATAATTAACTTTGCAATTAAAATTTCTGAATGAAAAAAAAGGTAAATATTAGTGACGATAAACTTTTGGAGGTAATAATTGAATCTATCCGGGAAAAAAAAGGCAAGAAAATTGTAAGCATTGACCTGCGGGGAATTGAGAACTCCATATTTGATTATTTTATAATCTGTCATGGAACCTCAACAACACAGGTTTCGGCTCTTGCAGACAATGTTGAAATAAGACCCAAAGAGCTTCTTGGAGTTAAACCGGCTCATGTGGAAGGGGTTCAGAACTCGCAATGGGTTCTGATAGATTTTGCGGGAATTGTTGTACATATATTTCTTGAAGAACAAAGGTCATTTTACAGACTTGAAGATTTATGGGCAGATGGGAAAACAAAAATTTACGAAGACGATTAAAATAAATTTAGATGAGCGAAAATTCGAATAATAACACCACTAATTCAGGTAATAACGGTAATAACGGAAACAACCCTAAACCTGTTAAACCTGCCGGGTCAAATAAACCTAAATTCAACGGTTATTGGATTTATATTGCCCTTGCACTATTCTTCATTGGTATTAATTTTTTTAAGTTTAATGATCCTCCCAAGGAATTAGACTGGAACCAGTTTTCTGCAATGGTTGCAGAACAAAAGGTTACAAAGCTTATTGTTGTAAATAAAGAAAAGGTAGAAATTTTTGTAAAGGCTGATACTACTGTAAGTGCAACCGGTATAACCGAAAAAACAAAGAAAAGAGGTTTTGGTCAGTTTACAGCAGACGGCCCGAAATTCGTGTTTAACATTCAATATCCCGATCAGCCAAAGGAAATAAATGATCTGATAACCAGTCTTCCACTGGAAAAAAGACCTGAATTCAAAACCGAAACCCGCAGTGACTATCTTGGAGTAATTCTGAGCTGGCTTGTTCCAATTATTCTTCTGGTTGTAGTATGGTTGTTCATATTCCGTCGTATGGGAGCCGGGGGAGGTGGCGGCGCAGGAAATATTTTCAATGTAGGTAAATCGAAGGCTCAGATTTTTGATAAGGACACTTCTGTAAAAGTTGATTTTAAAGACGTGGCAGGTCTGGAAGAAGCTAAAATGGAAATAAAAGAAATTGTAGACTTTCTGAAGAACCCGAAGAAGTATACCGATCTGGGTGGGAAAATTCCAAAAGGAGCATTACTTGTTGGTCCTCCGGGAACAGGAAAGACCCTTCTGGCAAAGGCTGTAGCAGGTGAAGCTCATGTACCATTTTTTAGTATTTCAGGTTCTGATTTTGTTGAAATGTTTGTTGGCGTGGGAGCATCCCGTGTAAGAGACCTTTTCAAGCAAGCCAAAGAAAAATCGCCCTGCATAGTTTTCATAGATGAGATAGATGCCGTTGGGCGTGCACGCGGAAGAAATCCGAATTTCGGAGCCAACGACGAACGTGAAAACACCTTAAATCAACTCCTCACCGAAATGGATGGTTTCGGAACAAATAGCGGGGTTATTATTCTTGCAGCAACAAACAGAGCTGATATTCTCGACCGCGCATTGCTGAGAGCAGGAAGATTTGATCGTCAGATACATGTTGAATTGCCAGACCTGAACGAAAGGCATGAAATTTTCGGCGTGCATATAAAACCTCTGAAAATTGAAAAAGCTCTTGACATTGAATTTCTGGCCCGGCAAACTCCCGGTTTTTCAGGTGCAGATATTGCAAATGTCTGTAACGAAGCGGCACTTATTGCTGCACGCAGAGGAAAAAAATCTGTACAGAAACAGGACTTTCTTGATGCTATCGACCGCATTATCGGAGGTCTTGAAAAGAAAAACAAAATTATCTCTGTCGGAGAAAAAGAAACTATTGCCTATCACGAAGCCGGTCATGCAACTGTAAGCTGGCTTCTGGAATATGCAAATCCCCTTGTAAAAGTTACAATCATACCCAGAGGTCGTTCATTAGGTGCAGCATGGTATCTTCCTGAAGAGAGGTCGATTACAACTACCGAGCAAATGCTTGATGAAATGTGCGCCACACTGGGTGGAAGAGCCTCCGAAGAAATAAACTTTACAAAAATATCCACCGGTGCGCTTAACGATCTCGAAAGGGTCACCAAAACAGCCTATGCCATGATATCTTATTATGGTATGAGCCCGAAAATCGGCAACCTTAGTTTTTATGACTCTTCGGGGCAAACCGATTTCACCTTCAGTAAACCATACAGCGATAAAACTGCTGAAATGATTGATCAGGAGGCAAAAAACATGGTGCAGGCACAATATGAAAGAGCTAAAAAAATTCTCTCTGATCATAAAGAAGGATTAAATCAGCTGGCAAAAATTCTACTGGAAAAAGAAGTAATTTTCAGCGAGGATGTTGAAAAAATATTCGGCCCCAGAAAAGGTCGTCAGCCAGAAGAAATAAAAAAGAATACCAGAAAACATAAAACTGTCGAGGCTGCAGTTGTTACAGAGAAAGCACCGGTAAAGAAAACCAGGGCAAAGAAGAAAAAGGAATAGCGGGTTATTCCGGAATAAATGTGCAAGAATAGTTTAACTTTCACATTTTTGACTGACAACTTATGGATGATAACTGGGTTTTGGTTTATTCATGCAGCAAGCAATATACCGCTGAAATTCTTAAAGAATATCTGGCTGATAACGGAATTGCTTCATTTGTACTTAACAAACAGGATTCTTCATATCTTTTCGGAGATATCGAAGTATACGCCAAACCTGATGATGTTATGAAAGCAAAACTTTTAATTGAAAAGTTTGAACTTTCCACATAAACAAAGTGTAATAAATTGAACGAATTTCTTAAACGAAGTCTGACCGGCGCTGTTTTCTTCATCCTGATGATGGGGTCTGTTCTCTGGAGTCCCTGGTCTCTGTTCTTCCTGCTGATTGCCATATCAGCTATCGCACTACATGAATATTATACAATATTTTTTTTAAGGGGATTCGCCCCATTTGTGAAAGCTGGGATCTTGTCCGGAATTCTGGTGCTTCTGGTAGTTTTTATGGAAAGGCAGTCTATACTACCCCAAAAATTTCTCCTTCTTACAATAGTTCCGGTGGTTGGGCTGTGGTTTTCCTTTATTTTTGTCAGGAGAACTGAAATGGTTCAATCCCTTATTATTACTGTTACCGGGCTTTTGTATATAATATTGCCCCTATCACTGATTCTATTTTTAACCAGGAATCAGCTAACCGGTTTGCAGTACAATCCCGAAATTCTTATCGGTACACTTTTTATAATCTGGACTTATGACACCGGGGCGTACATAAGCGGCATTTTACTTGGTAAACACAAAATGGCTCCATCAATATCTCCAAAAAAGTCATGGGAGGGTTTTTTTGGCGGAATGATTTTCGCAGTTCTCGTGGCTTATATATTCTCAGAATTTACTGATTTGTTAAACTTTTATGACTGGATAATCCTGAGTATAATAATTGTGCTGACAGGAACTGTGGGGGATCTGTTTGAATCTCTTTTAAAAAGAGAAGCAGGAGTCAAAGATTCCGGTAAATTAATGCCGGGCCATGGGGGTATTCTGGATCGCTTCGATTCCATTTTAATGATTACTCCATTTGTATTTTTGTACATTTACCTGATAAAAATCTAATGATGATACGTATCCATAAAGAAGGCCGGTTAATTTTTTCCATAATCTCCAGTATTCTGATTTTCACAGGTATAATTCTCTTTGTTTTAATACCCGATGTTAAATGGATCTTTTATCCGGTAATAACCATTTTTGTCTTGCTGATTATTTTTGTTGCCAGATTTTTCAGGGTTCCTGTCCGTGATCAGAAATTTGATGAAGGTTCGTTTTATTCACCGGCTGATGGAAAAGTTGTTGTTATCGAAGAAACAGTTGAAGAAGAGTTCTTTAAAGACCGGAGATTACAGGTTTCCATATTTATGTCAATTTGGGATGTGCATATAAATTTCTTTCCTTTTAAAGGGAAAGTAAAATATTATAAATACCATCCCGGTAAATTCTTATTGGCAATACACCCTAAATCAAGTACTTTAAATGAAAGGACTAGCGTTGTAATTGAAAATCAAAAAAATACAGCTGTATTACTTCGTCAGATTGCAGGTGCAGTTGCAAGAAGAATTATTTGTTATGCCAGACAGGGAAATTCATTTAGTACAGGTGAGGAACTTGGATTTATTAAATTTGGCTCAAGGGTTGACATATTTTTCCCGATCGGGACAAAAATTATGGTAAAACAAGGGGAAATGGTAGTTGGCAGTCAGACTGTTCTGGCCCGCTTATGATGGTTTTTTTACTTTTAACATGTCATTAACACCACATATATCCTTAAGTTCCTATATTTGTTTCTCATTGTATAACTATAAAAATAAAAAATCATGAAGAAATTTTTTGCAGTAATCGCACTGGTTGCTTTCTTCGGAGCTATTGCAAGCCCCGCTATCGCAGCTTCATATTCATCACCTATCGCAGTTAAGGTTATTGACGACAAACCCAAAAAAGCAAAAACTGCTGCTGAATCAGAGAAAAAAGCAGAATGCTCAACTGAAAAGAAAGCAGAATGCGCAACAGAAAAAAAAGCATGTTGCGATAGTAAAAAATAATACTCCGTTACAGAAAAGAAATAATCTGAATCGTGTATTTCAAATGAAAGGCTGTTCTCACGGACAGCCTTTTTTATTTTCTATATTTAATGATTCTATGACTTTTCCAGTTGGATAAGAAGGCAGTCATAGCTATTTTTGCATTCTAATTATAATGAGCTAAACATCAAATGAAAGATTCCAAAGTTCTTGAAGTAAAACCTGAAGTTTTCTGGACAGGGGTTCTTGACCGTGACATTGTTACATTCGACATAGTTATGGAAACTAAATTCGGAACAAGCTATAATTCCTATTTTATTAATGCGGAGAAAAAAACGCTTATAGATACTGTGAAAGCTGAGTTTTGGGATGTTTATCTTGCCAAATTAAAATCATTAACTGATCCGACAAAAATTGATTATATCGTTTGCAATCACACCGAACCTGACCATTCCGGATGCATAAAAAATATACTCCAGCTTTCCCCAGGGCTCACAGTTATCGGTAGCGGGCAGGCTTTGAATTACCTGCACGAGATGATTGGAATGCCATTTAAGTCTTTAAAAGTAAAAGATGGAGATATAATCGATCTCGGGAATAAAAAGTTAAGAATCATTGCTGCACCCAATCTTCACTGGCCCGATACTATTTTTACATACCTTGAAGAGGATAAAATACTGTTTACCTGCGATGCTTTCGGAGCACATTTCTGTCATCCTGATATGTTCGATGATAAAACGGGCAATTATGACGAAGCCTTCAATTTCTATTTCGATGTAATTCTGAAACCATTCAGCAAGTTCATGCTTAAGGCCATTGAAAAAATCCGTGTGCTCAAAATTGATGCAATTTGTCCCGGACACGGTCCGATTTTACGATCATTCTGGAAAAAAGCTATTGATACTTCAGAAGAACGGGCAACTGAGTACATTAAAATTGTGAAAAACAAAAGCAACAGGATTTTGCTTGCATATGTTTCAGCATATGGTTATACGGCCGAAATGGCGAGACAAATTTCATCAGGACTGGTTCAGGCCGGGGATTTTGAGATTGATATGGTTGATGTTGAAAATATTCTTTTGGGAGACCTTGAAGAAAGAATCGTTATGTGCAATGCAATAATAATTGGATCCCCAACTATTAACCAGAATACCCTTCTTCCGGTTTATAAGCTGTTTTCACTAATTAATCCGATTCGTGATAAAGGGAAACCAGCAGCAGTTTTTGGCTCTTTTGGATGGAGCGGAGAGGCTGTGAAATTAATTGAGGACCACCTCAAAAATCTGAAGTTTAACATTCTTATAGAGGGAATGTCAGAGAAGTTTTATCCAAATAACGGAAAGGCAGAGCGCCTGACAGAATTTGGTAAAACTTTCGGGGAAAAGCTTTTACAAGCCGTTCCCGAAAGTGAATAAGTATTTGAAATCTTGCTGTCAGTTAATAATAACCAGCTTTACAATTTCCGAATTCTGAATACCATCTCTTGTAATTCTCAGATGATAAATTCCCCTGGTAAAACCTGAGGTATTTATTATTATTCTGTTTTCATAGGATGGAATAGTTTCACTATGAACCTTTCGTCCAAGCTGGTCAAAAAATTCCAGTTGTGAAGGTCTGCTAACAGCACCGGAAATATTTACTTCAACAAAATCAGCAGCGGGGTTCGGATAAACGGATAAACCGTTCTCAAACTTTATTTCAGGATTAACTTTTGTCCCAATCGACCGGCTATAGTCAGATAAAGCTGCCTGATAAATCTCGCCGGAAAAATCGTTCTGGAAATAAACTGCTACACGGATATAATCCTTATCCAGATTATTTAAGCTGGCTGAAAAATTATATTCAAGTTGCGTAGTATCTTGAGGTGTAGCAGAAAACGCCTGATATATTGTTGTTCCCCCTGCATCAGGAATCATATTACGCACAACATTCTGAAACTGCAATTCGCCATTTTCAGCTACAATACCGGAGACCATAGTTTCATAAAGTACAACATATAACACCCTTTCTTCTGCCGGCAGGTTCTCCAGAGCTGTAAGCTTAACGCCAACATTAAGATCATCTCCGTTTTCCTGCGCAATAACGCTTATTTTTAAGGCGGGATCAACCAGAGATCTAAGGTTTATGTCGATTTCCCTGGGTTCAAATTTTGTATCGGAAAAGTCAAAGCGCCTGCCGGTTCTGTCTCCCCCGTCCAGTAAGGAATAAGGCACTGTTGTGACACCATAATAATACGCTCTTGCTCCGGGTACGTCGCGGTTAAAAAGGTTAATAGGATCATTGACTGAAGGGAAGCGTGTATGGTACTCAAGTTTTACGAAATCTTTATACAAAAAATCCTTTTTATAGAGTGCATTTACCTTGATATTAGCAGATTTTACCTTATCCTTAACAGGATTAACCGAGGTAGTATTTACAAAGTGTTCGAGAACACTGAATCTGTTCCTTTCACCAATAGTAATATTACGAAATGCAAATCCCTCATAATCCTGAACAGTGCTTTCCTCTGCACCAAAGACAAGCCGGAACTGAAGATTTGATGAACCAATTACCGGATCAAGAACATGACGCGATTCAATCCATGATGTATCGGGTACTGAACCGCTTGAATTAGCCCAGCCATAGTTTTTATTGAAAGCAAAGTTTGTAGTCTGATAATCACTGTACCAGTTAATGCCATCACCAGGGTTACCCAACGCATTCCAGTTTTCTCCGTTATCGGTTGAAGTTTCAAGAATAGCAGCATCCTGAGTGCTGCCAAAGTTCCGGAAGATATCCATTTTAATCATTGGTCTGTCGAGTTCACTAATGTTGAAACATGAACTTATCAGAGAAGAAAGCTCCGGCAGCATAGAATTGCTTCTTTGAGTATACCATGCTTTTTCCGTACCTCCGGCCAGACTTATGAAATCGGGGATTCCCCATCTCCAGCTTAACCCCGGATATGCCATATCCATTGAGTTACTACTACTCCAGCCTCCTTCAAAAAGATCCAGCTCATTATGGGGGATCCCTTTTTTTACCACAATTGTAGGTTTCAGAATTATGGAATCGGATAATGCCAGAGTACAATTGGTATTCGAGGTTACAATATGTTCAATAAGGTATATCCCTTCCTGTAAAAACTGGAATTTATATGTCTCAGATGATATTAGCGTATCAACCTGAATACCGTCCTCCAAATGAATTTTCCAGTAATAATCTTTAATTCCATCATTAGAACTGGTTAAACTATTAAACTCTGTCAGGGTTCCAACGGTGAAGCATTTGTTAACGACTTCAAAACCACCGGTTGGTTTATCGCCAAAATCAAATGTGATTTCGTGACGATCAGGACAGCCATTGGTTGTGGTATCAATAAGTGATATTGAATATTTCCCCGACTTATTGAAAAAGTGGGATGGAGACTGAAGTGTGCTAAAGTTACTGGAACCCGAATTAACATCATCGAAATTCCAGAACCAGGATTTGATTGAATCCTTTTCAACAGTAGTGTTATTAAAAAATATTTCGCTTCCGGGATTGAATGAAAAAACACAACTATCACTTGCAGTAAATCCCATATCCGGCACAAAGTATACGGTAATATCTTTGCTAATCTGATTTTTGCATCTGTTGACTGTTGAGTCAGTATACGTAATTGTATATCTTCCATGCCCGGTAACGGACGGATCAAATTTAAATCCACTCGCGCTGTTTCCTGTTATTCCTAAACCTGTGAACTCCCCTCTCCGGGCGTCACCCTGAAGGTTTAGCGGGACTTCGTTCTGACAGATAGTGGCAGGATCGGGGAATCCGAGAAATTTAGGTTGCTCAATAAATTCTATTATGAAGTTCTCTTCAAGAGTAAGAGTATCTTTTAGAAAATACTTATATCTGAGAAGATACTCGCCCGGGTTTAATAAAGATGGCGTTATTAATGCTGTATTGTTTCCGTTATCATGAATTCCGTTACCCTCTTGTACAATGGCCTCTTTAAAGAAAAGTTCAAACCGTCCAATAATTTCTGTACTATCAGTAATTGCTGCTGCCAGAAAAGGTTCATCGTTGTAACAGTATAAATCATCCAGTTCAATTCCCCCTCTGGCTTCAACCACACCAATAGATATGCTGTCATAGCTTTTACATCCAAATCCATTTGTATAGGTGTAAATAATAGTGTGGGGAGAGTTGGGAACTCCGGCAATATCGGGATAGAATTTATTAACTGAGCTTACAACTCCCGGTCCACTGAATAATCCTCCTGAAGGAACTGCTGATAATTGAACAGGTGATGCAAGCAGATTGTAAGCACTGCCAACAGGAGTAATATTTACCGGTGTTCCAATATTAACAATAATACTTGCAGTGCCTGTTCCTGTATTGGTAAGACCGTTTTTATCGGTAATTGACTGTACTGTATAATTTGTATTTACGCCAGGGCCAATCTTAAAACTGAAAGGTGAACTGCTTATGTTATTGTAATTACTGGTAGAAGATCCGTTTGACACAACAATATTCCATTTGCTTTTTCCCGTTAAACTTACATAAAGAATTGCTGAATCACCCTTACAAATTGAAGCATTTCCACTGATAAAAGCAGTGGGTTTTGTGGTAAAGACAGAAACAGTATTCGAAAAGGATGTTAAAGGGTTTGATTTGTTTCCGGCAACATCCTTTAAAACGATATTCACCGGAAGATTTCCGGCACTAACTTCGGCATCAGTTGCCAGTACAGGATAATTCAGGGTATATACCGGTCCGGTACCATTTAATGAAAACCTGCCCGAACTGAAGGATATACCATTTATAAAGGTTTCGGGGGATAAACTGTAACCCGCACCATCGCTATTAATAGTAAGAATAAGTGTTTCCCCGCTTATATAAATACTATCCGGAGCTGTAACTCCGGAGATAATCGGAGAATGTGCATCAATTGAAAAAGCGCCTGATACAGCAGTAACATTTTTGACCAGACTGCTGTTTCCTGCAGGATCTTTAAGTACAATTTGTCCGCTAAGTGCTACCGGAGTAAGTACATCGTTATCATTTACCGAAATCTTGTAGCTTAAATAATACGTTCCTCCAGCTTCACTGATAAATGCGAAAGAAGGGTTAGTAATCGGAATGCTATTAATACTGGTCTGTGTATTATCTATTGTGTAACCCGCCTGATCGGCACTAACAATCAGCTGAATTATATCACCAGCTTTATGAACGCCTCCTAGAGCCTGATACGAATTTATTACAGGGGGATTGGCATCAATCAGGTCAGCAATCTGACTTATCGGTGTATTAAACAGATTTCCCGGACGACCGGATATCTGCAACTGAACTGAAACCGGAATATCGGATAATGCTGGGTAATCTGTTGTTCCGGAAAGAACTGTAAAACTGGCAGAGTAGGTTGTAGAGTTTATGCGTGAAAATCCGGATAAGGAGCGACCTCCAACAGAACCTGATGTCAGGGTAAAAATCTGGCCTCCGTCATCCTGTACAGTTATGGTTACCGGAACCGCATCACTTATTTTATATGTTTGATTAGGAATTGATACACCAGTTATTACCGGTTCAATGACTGCCACGACGGTTGTTGAGTTGGAAATTAGTGTGCCCCCTCCGGCGAGACCGTTTACTATGGTAATCTGAATACTACCATTTGTATCAATATCCCCCTCGTAGGCCAAAGTCAGACGAACTCCGGTTGAAGTTCTGTTCGTAACGGTGCTTATACTTGCACCCGCCGGTGCGCTGATGGAAAAATAATTTACAGCTACAGATGCCGGATCAGTAAATACATCTTCAGAAATAGTCAGATCGATTGTTCCTCCGTTCAGACCGGCTTCGCTTATGCTGCCGGGACTAATGCTTACGCTTGCTGGTAAAGGAGTAATTGAGAAACCTGAGGTAGCCGGAGTCACTGATGCCCCGCTCGAAGCTATAAGTGAATTATCGGAAATTGAGTAAGTTATTGTCCGAAGGCTAGTTATATCAAAACTAGCTGCTGCAGTAAACGATATAACCAATCTTGTAGCTGACGATCTGTTTACTGAAATATTTGGAAGAACCTTTGTATCCCACTCGCTTCCTGCTCCATTACTGAGTGCAGCAATAAAATTAGTTTTAAGGGTTGGTATACTCGTAATCCAGCTGTCGCTGCTGGTCAAATCAAGAGTCAGAGTAAGTGGAGGAACTCCGGAACGAACCTGAGCCTCAGCAATAGTTGAAGTACCGGTTGACCATGTAACATTAGTGCCTGCCTGTTGGTTAGAAACGGTAAATGCTGTTCCGGCAGATGCACCGGATATGCCGTTAAAAGCAGAGGCAGGTATACTTGCAGAGACAGTTTCATTTGAGCTTATGGCATAGCTTGGTACTGCCGGAAGCAACAATGTTACTCTGCTGGCAGAATTCCTTGTAAGATTTGAAAAAATAAGCACATCAGTAACCGTGAGCCAGTCCAGATTTCCTGTTAATCCTTCAAGAAATTCCGTGGTTGCTGCATTATTTTCATCCAGGTTTGTAGCCCATGTATCGTAGATCACATCATAAATCAGAGTATATCCACCTGCCCGGATATTTGATTCCGTAAGAGTTGGCAAAGCAGTACCGCTTAAAGTTACAACCGGATTTAAATCATATATTGTTACTGTAGGATCGCTGACAGCCTTAACTGAACTGTTTCTGTATGAGCTACCCGGAAATGAGAATGTAACTGTTTCATTTTCAGTTATTACATATGTAGCAGCGGCTGGCAGGGTAATAGTTACCCGGGTTTCAGAAGTGCGACTGATATTAGCATAAGATAAGGGACCATCAACAGCTGACCAGCTTTGATCGCCATCAATAGCATTTATAAAAGCAGTAGTCACTGCATTATTAGCGCCCAAACTTGTAGCCCAATTATCTCTTGCTACATCTATAATGATTGTCTGTAAACCTGCAATTATAAACGATTCATTGTTATTAGTCAGAATGCCTGAAGCGGCATTAATACTGATAATTGGAGATTGATTTATAATGGTAAATGTTGGGGTATTGAGAGCACTACCGGTTGCAAGCAGTGAGTTAGGAATGGTAAGGGTTACTACTTCATTTGCCCAAATCGCATATAAAGAAGAAGCCGGAAGGATAATTACAAAAGCTGTATCGTTTACCCTTGAAAAATCTGAAGTGGAAAGTGCAGAGCTTATTTCGCTCCAGCTACCTGATGAAGAAAATGCCGATTGCCAGCTTGATAAACTATCCTCGATGGATGCCGCCCATGTAGCATCAGTAAGACTGAGGATTATAGTTTGTCCGCCATCAATAATATTCTGTTCCGAATTACTGGTAGTAATAGTTCCGGAAATACTGACACTCCCTGCTCCATATGAAAACAATGGAACAGATAAAATCAGGCCGCATATTACTAGTTTCTTAAGTGCTTTCATTACGGTAAAGTTTCCTTTCATTTTTTCCTATTCCCAAATATTACCATCCTTATCGGTCTTTATCAGGGTAATCATACTGTTAGTTTTTTCCTGCTGATTGCTACCCAGAATGATAAGACCACCGTCTGGTGTTGATTTAACTGCGGATGCTGACTGATTACCGGTTCTTCCATAAATTTTTGAAGAAAGGATTGAACCGTCAGGGTTTAAAAGATATAATACAATATCTGTGTCTTTTGAAAAAGTTTTATCTCCGAGAACTGCTATCCTTCCATCCTCCATTTCCTGTATATCAACTCCGCGAAAATCAGCATTATTCCCGATAGGATTTGCATTAAAAGTTAAGTCTTCCGAGAAGTCATCATTTACTTTCTTAACTATTATCTGGTTGGTTCCAGAGCTAACAGGATCAGTAGTGCCGATAATGAAAAAACCACCCGTACTTCCCTTAATAATTCTTGCAGATGCTTCATTTCCGGAAAGATTAAAAAAACTGGGTTCAATGGCAGGTCCTGCAATAAACATATTATTATTTATGGCAGTATTTATACTGGTTCCAAATCCGAAGATCTGATTGTTTCTGGTTTGAACAGCAGTAAAATAATCACCCGGATTATCGGTAGGAGAATACAAATCGATCTTATTTCCAAGAGCATCTGATGTTAGAATCATCGGGCGTTTTACTCCAAATGCATTTAGCAGATACCCCGAAACAACAATATTATTGTTTATCAATACTATGTCTGTTCCCCTACCGGGATTCTGCCAGGAAGAAGTCCAGTCTAAAACACCATCTGTTCCGATTTTAACAAGCAATACAATCTCTTCACCCCCGTTTGTGACCGATCCGGTAATAACATATCCATCATCAACCAACAATAAACCTGTACAAATTTCATCTCCTTCTTCCCCGTAATAAACAGTCTGGGTTTTCTGAATACCATAATTATTCACGATTATCAGCATAATGTCTGTATCTCCAGTTGGGCGAACTGTTGTTCCGGCAATAACATATCCGCCATCAGGGGCAAGTTCAACATCAACCCCGGTGTCATCCAGGGCATCACCATAAAATTTTACAAAATAATGTGTCTGCAAATCTGACACCTCCTTTTGACAGGCCATCAGAATAATCAGAAGAGTTAGTATGCAGATAAGATTTTTCATTAATTACCGGTTAAAAAAATTTAACTACTTTTTTTTGGGATGGTATATCGTCCTCACGATTCCTATGCTGAAATTCAAATCATCGTGATAAAAATCATCATCTCTGGTCTGATACAGCATTAGTTCATCTGACTGAGTATTTCTCCGTCCGTTATTATTTACCTGATTATTTAAGCCAAGATTGTATCTTACATCCAGAAAGATGTATGCTTTAGGAACTTTCAGTTTTACACCTCCACCAATAACTCCCCAGAAATTAAGTATTTCGCGGTTATCCATATTGGAAATTCTGGGACTCTCAGTACCGGGCACTGTTACTAAATCTGCTCCTGAACTAATCAAAAAACCTGTATTAAAACCTAAACGGGCATAGGGTTTATACTTCCCTTTACCTATGGTATAGGTTGCTGAAAATGGTAAATTAATAAGTTGCTGTGATTCGTAATACGAATTGGAGGTATTTCCGTCCGGATCAAGGTAGTGATCAAATACTGTGTTTTTAAAATCAGCTTCCAGACAGAGTTCAATATTTGAATTCAGATTTTTAATAAGGGCAAATCCTGCATGATATCCTACGCCAGAAGTATTATAATAACCATAATTATCAGGCAAAGGGCTTGTATTTACAGGTTCTATTACCCTTATTACGGAATATGTACCCCCTGCAATAATTCCGATTGAAAATCTTGGCTTGTTATCAAATTGCTGCATCAGGTTAACAAACTCAGAAGGGTCGGTGCTGATAATTTCATACTCAGGGTATTTTTTAAGGAAATTATTCATTATGACTTCGGCATTTTCAAGGTTGTCATCGAAAACATATGCGTTTATCAGCAATTTGTATGCAAGAACTTTTTCTTCCCGCGTAAAACCAGATAAAATGCAGGGTTCAATAAGTGAGGGAATTGTTTCAATCTGCCCTGAATTAAAAAGTTCCTGAGCCCGCTTAAGGTTCAAAGCGCAATTTTCCTGCGCATTCAGGTAGCCTGATCCCACTAATGAGAAAAGGAAACCGATTATTATGTATAGTTTACTTTTCATCTTTTCTTATTCCAATTTCTAATTTAGCTTCAACAGGACAGGATTTTTCATACGGAATATCTGTTCCTACGTATGTTTTCCATTCATCTGTTGTAAAGTTTCTGCTTACAAGACCGCAAACCTGCATTGCCATCATGCTTGCCATTGCCGGCCGGATTATGAGCCGGGGTTCTTCTGCACTTGAGCTTAGCAGATTTTTACCATCCGGACTAAATGCAAGGGAAAAAACAAAACCTGAGTTATCATCCATAACAATTGGTGGATTAGTCAGATTTGAAAGTTCCCAGAACAATACTTTTCCATCATATGAGGATGACGCTAATGTTTTACTTCCGGGACTGAATCCCAAATCCGTAACTCTGGCTGAATGTCCGGTTAAAAGTGTAATCAGACTGAATGAATCAGCAGAAAAAAGAAGAACTTCGCCATCAATATTTCCGCAAGCAAGGTAAGAGCCATCGGGGCTGAAGGCAATTGAGTGAATAGACCTTTGGTTATCATCCTTATAAATTTCCTGGGAAATTGTGGTTCCTTTAACTCTCCAGATAATTAACCGGCCATCTTTGGTTCCGCCTGCAAGGATGCCGCCATCTGGTGAAAGTGCAAGAGTGTTTACACGTGTGTTTGTTTCTATGAGTCTGGAATGAGAACCTGACTCCAGATCCCAATATTCGATAACAGGTTTCAGACCGGCTGTAAACATTGTTTTATTATCCGGACCTATTACCATGGTTCGAATATTCTCATCTTCCCCTGTGAGAACTTTAAAATTACTATTCCCGGTTTCCAGATTGAAAAGATTCATACCACCCCGGTTTGTTGCTACAGCCAGATACTTACCATTGAATGAAGTCTGTATTTTCTCGATGACACCAATTCCCTCAGCGATTACTTCCCATTTTTTATCAACATCGTATATATCCCTTTTGAGGATTTTTCCGTCACTGCCGGCACTTAAAAGGGTGGAGGTTCCGGGAATAAAAACCGCAGAACGGACGGCATTATCATGTCCCAATAATATGTTGAAATCCTTGCCCCGAAGCGTTATTAATGATTGATAGAGGCTTGAATAAATATCCACATCATGTTCTATTCCGTTGTATTTTTCATTAAACAGAAAAGCCTGATATGCCATCAGCGATTTCAGGTTCGCATCGTTACTAATCTGGATAGATTTTACAGCCATAGATTTGGCTGTGGATAGCATCCTTCGCTGAAATGCCTCAACCCTTGCGTTTTCCGCCTGCACTTTCTGATTATTTGCTTCCTGTTCATTATCGAGTGCAATTTTTCTCTGCCTGTTTGCTTCTGAAAGGTTGTTTTGTGCTATTGCTTCCTGTCTCCTTGCTTCTCTGGCATTTGCTTCAGCTTCAACTCTGCGTTCCTCAGCTATTCTGGAAGATTCTTCCGCAATATTTCTTTGATTCTGAGCTTCGGTAGCTGCTTTTTCTGCCAAAAGCCTCTGGTTATTGGCTTCGGCAGTCCTGTCTTCAGCAATACTTCTTTGTTCTTCTGCACGCTCGAATTCTTCTTCAGCTCTTACACGCAACTCCTGAGTCCAAACCACCAATGCGATAGAAATAATTGCAGCACCTCCAAGCACAAGGGCGAAAATTCGGGTTCTGCGTAATTGCCTCTTCTGCAAACGAAGTTTATTCTCTTCTTCTTTACTATATTCATTTTCGCTGGTTTCCAGAAAAACCATTGTTCTTTCGAATGCCGGATTATGACGTTCTGCCCAGGTTAAACTAGGGTTGGTTTTATCTCTCCAGGTAAGCGCGAGTTGCAGATCCGGAGGCCTCCATAAGCTGGTTCTTCCGGCCTGGAAAAGTGCTGCAGATTCTGCTAATCTTTTGTACATCTGAACGGCGTTGGCCTCTTCGTCAACCCAGGCTCTCAGTCTTTCCCATATTCTCATAAAGGATTCATGGGAGATATCAATAACCGAATCTTTGCTCAGTTTAATATTGGATCCCGGCACAAGAAAAGAACGGCCGGGAGCTCTGAAAATTTCAATAATCCGGGTTACTTCTTCAGTATCGGCCAAGGCAATTGCTGCCAATTGGCTAATCTTTGTAGGACGACGAACGCCTCTGTTATCACCTCCCTTTTCGGTAAGAGTCCGAAAGATACTCTCACAAATAATTTTCTCTCTTTCATTTAATTCATCATATGCCTCATTGGCATGCTCCGAAAGTGCCTTTTCAATTCGGCCCACTGCCTCATAATCTGATACAGAAAGCGGCTTTGTAATATCGTTGTGTAATTTCCAGTAATCCCAGGTACGCATAAGTACATGCTGCAATACGGGTAACTGGTCGGGGTTATCTCCGAGATCTGACAGTAGTTTATCTTCAAGAACCGGGTCAATTTCAGCTCCGGCTACTTTCACCGGACCCTGAATTACTTTCCGGAAATCATTTGTTGTCATTCTGGGAAGCAGATAATTACTCTGGTTTATAAGAGCGGTAAAATCCTGAAATCTGGAACATTCGCCAATAAAATCGGATCGCATGGTGATTACAACATAAACCGGAACCGAAGTTTGTTTTACGGCATTAACGATAAAACTGACATATAAATCTGAATTTTCCTTACTGCCGGACGGATCTCCCATTTTACTGAACCGAAAAATTTCTTCAAACTGGTCGACCATGAGAAGAATATTTTTCTTATTACCGGCAGCTTTTACAATCAGGTTAAGAACTCCCTTTTCGGAAGAAAATAATTCGGTTGGATTTATACTTTCGATCTTCGTATTTGAACTCTCGGAAATGTCATTAAGTAAACTGTTCAGAGGAGAATTACCCGGGCGGGTATTAATTATTAGCCAATCCTTAGCAGTTGACCCCTTAACAGAATTAATGAGAGCAGGAATTACACCGCAATATATCAGTGAAGATTTACCACTTCCGGATGCACCTACTACTGCAATAAACCGGTTTTTCGTCAGATTGCCGATAATCTCATCTACCTGCCCTTCTCTGCCAAAGAAAAGATGTGCTTCTTCGCTGGTAAAGGGTCGTAACCCGGGAAAGGGATTAATGTTCTGAATTATCGTCTGGCTGGAACCGGTCATAATAGCTTGATTTTTAACTTAAAATTGATTTTCAGATGCGAATTCCAATTACCAGAATATCATCGATCTGAACAGAATTTCCTCTCCAGTCATCATGTATCTGGTTAAGGATTTCCTTTTGCTCATTCATAGGTTCATTATGTATTTTTAAGAGGAGTTCACGAAATCTTCTTATAAGGAACTTTGAATCATCCGATCCCCCGAATTGATCCGAATATCCATCGGAGAAAAGATATAAAACATCGCCCTTTTTAATATCCATTTCATTATTGGTAAAATCCCTCAGTTTTTCTCCCATGTAACCTCCGATGGGAAACTTATCAGCTTTTACAGTAATTAATTCATTATCACGGATAAGGAACAAAGGATTATACCCACCGGCATAGTTAAGCTTTAAATCTTTAAAGTCAATACTTATAAGAGAGATATCCATTCCATCCTTTACAGAGGAGCTAAGCCTGGTCTGACGGAGAGATTTCGTAACTCCCTCGTTAAGAGCATTCAGAATTTCATCAGGACGAAGACTTCCTTTCACATTTACAGCAAAGTTAAGCTGATTATTCCCAACGATTGACATAAACGCCCCCGGAACACCATGGCCTGTGCAGTCTACCGCAGCTACCAGTGCCTGTCCATCCTTCTGAGCCATCCAGTAAAAGTCTCCGCTCACAATGTCTTTAGGTTTATAAAGAATGAATGAATCAGGAAGCAGGGTGGACACAAATTCGTCGGGTGGGAGAATTGCGTTCTGAATTCTTCGTGCATAATGAATACTATCTTCGATATGCTTTTTTTGCTCTTCGATTTCAAGATAGGCTTTTTGCAGGGATCGGTTGATATCGGAAAGTATATTTCTCTGTTCCTGAATGGAGTCTCTCTGAGCTTCGATTTCTTCTTTCTGAGCCATGATCTCAGCTGTACGCTCTCTTACCTTTTCCTCCAATTCATTATAATAACTTTCCAATTGTTCAATCATCCTGTTGAACTGTTCGGATAATGAGGCTATTTCGTTATTTCCAACCACATCAGCCCTCTCATTCATATGTCCGTCACTAATCCGGATGACCTTTTCAAGAAGGTTTTTGACAGGATCTGTAATAACTTTCGTTTTCCTGTATATAAGAATAACAACAACCAGTATAATGATTCCAAAAATTATAAAGAACTTCATTAATTCTTTCCTTAGCAAAGCCCTGTCGTCCGAACGATCTGAAACAATCCTTATAACTGATTCCTTGTAAAGATGGGTGTTTTTACGATTCATGTAAATGAACTCATAATGGTAGAGCTTTCCGTCTTTCTCTTCAGTGAATTCATATGATTTTCCGGTGGTGAGAACGTTTTTAAACAGACCCAGGTGCTCATCTTCAATGCTTGCCGACTTATTTAAAGAAAATGGAGCATCCAGTCCAATGAATAGATCCACTGAAACAATGCTCTGCACCTTTGTGGAAAGATCGTTGATACGCTTATTTACAGATTGAATTATAGTATCGGCAGTAGAGGAATAAATACCCAGTTCGATAATATATTTACCGTCCAGGCTGGGTTGATAGGTGAATTTTCGTAACCGTTTGGTCTGACTCTCCACGCCAAAGCGCTCGCTCACAAAAACGCCACCGGAAAAAACTGTCTCCAAAAGAGTTTTATGTTCTGCACCAAAACTAAAAAGGTTAAGATTTCTGTCGTTTTCGAATGTTGTATTAACGACAATTCCCATTTTATTGATTATGTAAATATCTTCAAAGTCAGGGTTCATCCCAAGTTTAGTTCGTATCTGGTCCAGATCAACACTATGAATTCCGTCAGTTTTCTCCAAGTAATTATTAATCAGATTTTCACTGTAGGCTTTCATTTTTGCATCAAGACTCTCCTCGAGAATATCCAGAGCCATATCTCTCATTTCAAGAATGAGTTTTATTTCATCAGTAAGTATCTGATTTTTGGTTTTATTAGAATCCAGAAGGATACTTTTGGTATGCGTATAGTTTAAAATCCCGAGTACCAAAAGCCCCAATATAGCCGGAAGGACTACATTGAAGATTAGTTGTTTGAAAATTGTTGTGCGCTTATCCATTAAAACAAATTGACAGTTATATTAAGTATTTTTCACGCCTGACAGCAATTCAGCAAGCGGGAAAAATGAGTTTTCATCGTCAAAAATTAATTCCTGCAAGCAGGATTTCTCAAGTAACATAATTCGTACACGGGTTCCTTCCTTAATAATTGCAAATCGATTGTCGGGATTAATAAACTGTGATGAATCAAGTAAATCTCCACTAACGAAATTCAGATCACCATTCCCTGTTTCTATGTGTAATCTTCCTTCAACCAAAAGAAGTATCTGGTTGGGCTTGAAAAAATTCCTTGCAGGCAGATCTTCATTTTGTTCAAATTTATGCAATTCAAATTTCCTTGCAATATCCAGTAATTGATGGTTTCTAAAATTACTGAATATTTCCATTGCCCTGAGGTACCTGAATTTTCTGAAATGTCCGCTTTCTTCTTCGGTTCCGGCTGATCGTAAAAATTCTTCTACTGATAGTTTATAGCTCACCGGTAAGCGTCTCAGAACTTCCGAGTATAATTTAGTATCCAATTTGTATACCATGGCTGAGGCTTCCTCTCTTAGAAGCGGATCGGAATTGAACATTTGTGCAACAAGGTCTTTACCGGGTAAATATCCTTCAATACGGTTAAGTGCATGGATGGCACTAAGCCGGGTATAAGGATTTATCTGATTGTAATCTCTGTTAATAATAGAAGTTAATAATTGCTCAGGCTTCATCGGTTCAACCGGGTATTCCGACTGAAGTAGTCTAACCTTTTCAGAAACCGGCGAATCATCCAGTAAGGGGAAGAGAAATGGCTTAACAGGCTCATCCACGAAAAGGTCCAGAAGCTCAATAGCAAAACCAATACCTTCAGAAGTTCCGCTTTCAAGGTTTTTTCGAATGTGAAAAACTGTAGATGGATCATATGCGATTGACAGAAGCGAATAAATCAGATCATAATTCTCTGAGATTTCTTCGTCCAGGGCAATTGCCAGCTCAGCCCCTGCCTCAAAATCTCTGAGACTATACCTGGCTGTAAGGTTCCATGCATTTATTCCGCAAATCTTGTAAAGGGCAGAGAATATCTTTGACTTTTCATTTTCATCCGGAGTGATACCGATTTTTTGAATCCCTTTGACAGCGGATGAAAAAACATTCCGGTTAAAGTGATCCAGCTTTCTGAACAGGTATGTAGCCGCTTCGGGAGTTCCAATGGATACAACAATGCGGGTTATCCTTATCATGCCCTTGTCTGTAATTCCTGTTTTATGAAACCCATGTTCAAGATTTTCCAGAATTGCATCGCTCATAGATGCCAAAGCATTAAAAGCATAGGAGTAGTATCCCGGGTCCTCAAGCATATCAATCAGATAGGTCACAAAGTCCTTGCGATTCAACATACCCGCAGATCTGATTGCACTAATTCTAACGGAAGGTGATGGATCGCGGAACATGGGAACTATTCTGGGAAAATATTTAGGGTCACTTTTCTCAGTAATAATAATCAGTCCTTTTTTCCTGTCATCCGGATTATCGCTTTTTAATAATTCTCTTATCTCTTCTTCACCCGCTTTTTTACTATCAATTCTGAACCTTTGCATCATTACTTTCAAACGGGACCTTTGAGCGGCGGTTAAATCCTTACTGTATTTCTCAAGTTGTTCTCCTTTTTCTTTCAAATCCAAATCATCGACGATCGAGAAGGTCATTGAACGTATCTTATCATTCTCTTTGAACAAGCTATTGAAGTTTTTTGATATATATCCATTCCAGGATTGGGGAGCGAATTCAAGAACAGCAGAAACTTTAGCAGGATCACTTGTTCCGGGTAATATTTTTTCAGTAACAGATAGTTCGGAATGTCCATCCATGGAAAGTTTCTGAAATTTCTCAAGGGATGACCCAAGTGACACCTTATACGCAGCATATAGCCTGGCTCCAACATATGCCCATATAATGAGAATAAAAAGCAGAAACCATGAGAAATGTATGATTTTCACAAAAGCAATCAAACCAAGACCGGCAAGCAGTAATCCGGAAGAAAAAGCAGCCAGTTCATTTACAGTACCGTCTATCCTTGCCTGCACATTATACCTGATACCTGCATCGAGAGACTGATATAATATTTTTGATGCGGGGACTTCAATTGAGTCTTTAAGACTTTTAGCAAAAAGTTTGCTGAGGACAATAAGCAGGAAAAAGAAAGTAAAACTAGCTGATGCTATTGTATAACCATAAATGCTTCCTATAATGGCGGCAATAAATGTAAACAGGCAGAGCAATACAGGAGATATGATGAGAGCAAGTTTCAGCCCATATGTTTTCATAATTCTGCCGTACACAAATGTCTTAATCAGAATGGTGAAAATAGTCAGAGTACCCATGAAAGCTCCCAGAAATGAAGCAAGAGCATTAGGATCCGGATAGTTGCTCTCAAGTACAGTAAGAAAAGAAAAGTGAACAAAAAAGGCTGCAACGACTGAAAACACAATAAACAAGGCCATCAGAAGGGTGTAATGATTTTTAAAAAGGCTTAAGAAATTGTCCTTAATCTCGGATTTCTGTTCAACTTTTTGAAAACTAAAACGGTTTGTGATAATAATCTGTAAAAGCAAAGCCAGAATTATACTTACCGAGCCTACGAGGAGGGTATTCAGCACTTTAAAATGTAAAGTAATCAGCACAGGTATGGCAAAGGAAACAATAATGATGCCTAATATTTGTCCGGTATCAATCAACCCAAAAAGTCTTTTACCCTGCCTGAGAGTATATAATCGACCAACCGTTCCCCAGAAACCCAGAAAGCTGATGATTGTCAGAGGACCCATCATTACAAAAACGGCAAAAACAAGACGTTTATCATCTGTGAATTCAAACCCCAGTCTCAGCAAAAGGGTTATTAATGCAATAAAAATATAGTTTATAAGTGCAAAACCGGAAAACTTCATCCGGGCCTGAAGTCTGGTATAAACCGAAGTAATAATTATCCCCACGACCCCCGATAAAACAAATGCTTTTGGAATAAGAGAAGCTTCGTAAACACTAAGAAACAAAGATTGAGCGCCAACATCAAAGGAACCAGCAAAAAATCCAATAAAAACAGATTGAATAATCAGAATGAAAACACTTGATTGTTCATTTTTTTCAATATTAAGAGCCCGGGCAATTCCCCCTTGCATAGGAATTTATTTTTTAGATAAGCAATATATTAAAAATCAAGTTAACAGTGAAGGTTTGTAAGGCTTATTTATTAAAAAAGTTGAATCCTTTGGTTATTGATATTAATTCAAAGCTTAAGACGGGCTTTCAGTGTCTCAATATTCAGTTTTTCAGCAGGTACAATAATTTTTGAAAGCTGATAAAATATCTCCCTCTCGCTAAGCTTCTGCTTAACATAATCCAGCAATTCCTGGTCTGTTTTTCCCTTTAAAAGAGGTCTGAGAGGTTTATTGCTTCGTGAAAGCTGCATTACCAGTGCTTCTGCAGACAATTTAAGATAAACTGATAATCCGTTGGAATTTATAAAATCCATATTATTATTAAAACACGGAACCCCTCCCCCAGTTGCAATTATGACATCTTCCTCAATTTTTCCCAGCAGGTGCAGCACTTCAGTTTCTTTTGTTCTGAACCATTCTTCTCCCCTTTGACTAAAAATATCGCTCACTTTCATTCCTTCAAGTTCCTCAATCTGAGAATCCATATCAATAAACCGGAAACCGATTGCTTTAGCCAGTTTCCTGCCATAAGAGGATTTTCCGGCCCCCATAAATCCTATCAGGTATATTCTCAATTCTAATTGTATGAATTAAAGGTCGAGTGACATCTGACTAGCCGTGAAAGGTGCATCCGGATCAGGCTTGAGTTCTTCCTGCAAATCGGTAACTGGAGGTAAAAGAATTTCCCTCATCAGCGGTTCAAGCTCCTTAATCACACTTACTTCATATGTTGAAAGTCGCTTTCCTTTAGCTTTAAAACTCTTTACCCCTATGAAATCGGCTACTTCTATAATCTCCGGTTCCCTACCCTTATTTTTTCCTCCAAAACGAACTTCAAGACGTGGATACTCAACCTCGGAAAGTTGAATAAGCCTCGATTCGGGATGTTCACCAATAATACTCTGTTGTTTTTCGGAGTCTTCAAGAGTAAACCGTTTTACGTAGTAATAGTTTTGCTCAGCATCGAAATAGGAAGCTGAGAAAATCTTTTCTGGTCTGAATTTTTCAATCAGCAGGATATTATCTTCATAATGATTACTCAGATCAAAATTACTGGTTCTGAACATGCCTGATTTGGTAACGATTAATATTTGATCGCTTCCGACAAATTCGCCCAGAAATTTCCCCCTTCCGTCAGCATTAAGTCGCATAACTACTTCATCCCACCAGACTTTTCTTCCCCCAAGGGTGGAGATCCCTTTTTCCTTCATCACAATTTTATGCACACTGTGTTTGGTGAGTATATTTCCCTGTGATGCCTTACCCTTAATGCTTAGTTCGCTGAAATCCATTTCGAACACAAGGTTCTTAAGCCGGGGCCTGGGTTTCAGATAGACTTTTATAACTTCAGCTTCACCGTTGGGATTGGCTGTCATATATAGAATTTTCGAGTTTTTATGCTCTTTTATAAAGCTGTATTCCTTATCCCTGGTTATTCCTGTAACCGGAGAACGCTTCATCATAGTATGTCCGGTCTGACCATCGAAATAAACAACATTGTAAATTGTTCGTGCATCATTTCGCTTAAATACCGCAATGTGCATAATATCTTTTCCGGCAAAAACCTTATCTGCAACCTTATTCACAACGAAAACACCGTCTTTGCGAAAGCTTATTACCTCATCAATATCTGAACAGTCACAAACATATTCATCCTTTTTAAGGCCGGTACCATAAAATCCCTCTTCACGGTTTACATAAAGCTTTTCATTTGCAACAACTACTTTGGTAGCCTCGATGGTTTCAAAACTTCTGATTTCGGTTTTTCTTTCTCTCCCCTTCCCGTATTTTTTCTTAATCTGCCTGAAATAATTGATTGTGTATTCAACAATGTTGTTCAGATGGTTCTTTACTTCCTCAATCTCTCCTTCAATTGAACGAATCTGCTCGTCAGCTTTTCCGGAATCAAATTTCGAAATGCGTTTGATTTTTATTTCAGTAAGACGTGTAATATCCTCAACTGTTATTTCCCGCAGAAACAATTTTTTATATAGAGCCAGACCCTTATCGATTGCATCAATTACCGCCTGCCAGGTTTCGGCCTCTTCGATGTCACGGTAAATCTTTTTCTCAATAAATATTTTTTCGAGGGATGAAAAATGCCAGGCTTCTTCCAGTTCCGATAAACGAATCTGCAACTCCATCCTCAGAAGTTCCAGGGAATGGTCGGTATTCAGTTTTAGGACCTCGGTAACTCCTACAAATCTGGGCTTATTGTCCTCAATGATGCAACAGTTAGGCGATATCGGTAATTCGCAATCGGTAAAAGCATAAAGCGCATCGATTGTTTTATCGGGGGATACATTGAGGCCCAGATGAACCAGTATCTCAACATTCTCCGCGGTATTATCGTCAATTTTCCTGATCTTAATCTTTCCTTTTTCGTTGGCTTTCAGAATGGATTCTATCAGACTTCCGGTATTTTTTCCAAAAGGAATTTCTTTAATAAGCAGGGTTTTCTTATCCAGTTTCTCGATTTTTGCCCTGACTTTTATGGCTCCGCCCCTGAGCCCGTCATTATATTTCTGAAAATCAGCTAATCCCCCTGTCGGAAAATCAGGAAACAACTCGAAATCCTTACCCTGAAGGTATGCAATAGCAGCATCGATCAGTTCATTAAAATTATGAGGAAGAATCTTCGATGCGAGACCAACTGCAATTCCTTCTGCACCCTGGGCAAGCAGGAGCGGAAATTTTACAGGTAAGGTTACAGGTTCCTTGTTCCTTCCGTCATAGGTGAGTTTCCACTGAGTGGTTTTAGGATTAAACACAACTTCAAGGGCAAATTTCGAAAGGCGGGCTTCAATATACCTCGGTGCGGCTGCGCTATCGCCAGTATGAATATTTCCCCAGTTCCCCTGCATGTCGATCAGAAGGTCCTTCTGACCCATTTGCACCAAAGCATCACCAATTGACGCATCCCCGTGAGGATGGTATTGCATGGAGTGGCCAATAATATTTGCCACCTTGTTATAACGTCCGTCATCCAGACGTTTCATGGCATGAAGTATTCTTCTCTGAACCGGTTTCAGTCCATCGTCCATATGAGGAACTGCCCGCTCCAGAATAACATAAGAAGCATAATCGAGAAACCAGTCCTGATACATCCCTGATAAATGCACCACCTTAGGAGTAATTGCCCCATCCCTGTTTCCACCATCGGTAAGCGCTTCACTTTGTTCAGGCTTTCCTCCCTCAGGGTTCTCAATTAATTCAAAATCATCGATCATAATGCTAAGCTATTCAATTTCTTTAAAGCTGTTTTCTGAATGCCGAAACCTAAACGGCCTCCGCAACCTGCTCTGCAACTTCCTCATCCACCACATCATCTTCAAACCTCAGGTTTCCGATGATAAAGTCCTGACGTTCCGGCGTATTTTTACCCATGTAATACTCCAGAATACCGCTAATGGAATCATCCTTATGAAGTCTTACGGGTTCCAGTTTAATATCTTTACCTATGAAGTTTTTAAACTCGTCAGGAGATATCTCTCCTAGTCCTTTAAACCGTGTGATTTCAGGAGTGGTTCCGAGTTTAACTATTGCCTTTTGCTTCTCATCTTCATTATAACAGTAGAAAGTTTTTGTTTTGTTCCTTACCCTGAAAAGCGGAGTTTTTAGAATGTACAAATGTCCTGTCCTTACCAGATTTGGAAAAAACTGAAGGAAAAAAGTGATCAGCAGAAGCCGGATATGCATACCATCTACATCGGCATCCGTAGCAATTACTACCTGTTTATAACGAAGGGAGTCCAAACCTTCTTCAATATCAAGCGCAGATTGCAGCAGGTTGAACTCTTCATTTTCATATACAATTTTCTTGGTAAGCCCATAGCAGTTCAGGGGTTTACCTTTCAGACTGAATACAGCCTGGGTGTTAACATCTCTTGACTTTGTTATGGATCCGCTTGCTGAATCCCCCTCAGTTATAAAAAGGGTGGTCTCCTCCTGTCGTTCATCATTAGAATTATAGTGGATTCGGCAGTCGCGTAATTTTTTATTATGCAGACTTGCTTTCTTTGCACGGTCTCTTGCCAGTTTCTGAATTCCTGATATCGCTTTCCTTTCTTTCTCCGAATCCTGAATTTTGCGAAGAAGGATATTTGCGGTTTCCGGATTCTTGTGAAGGTAGTCGTCTAGTTTGGATGCAATAAAATTCATTATAAAATTCCTGACCGAAGGGCCTTCGGGACCCATATCCTTTGAGCCAAGTTTTGTCTTGGTCTGCGACTCAAAAACAGGTTCTTCGACTTTAACGCTGATTGCAGCAATTATTGAGGCTCTTATATCGGCGGGATCAAAATCCTTCTTATAAAAATCGCGTATTGTTTTAACAAGTGCTTCACGGAATGCAATCAGGTGAGTACCTCCCTGAGTAGTATGCTGCCCGTTTACAAAACTGTAATATACTTCACCATACTGTTCTCCGTGGGTAAGCGCTACTTCAATATCTCCGTTCTGGAGGTGTATTATCGGATACAGACCTTCGCCACCTATATTTTCAGTGAGCAGATCAAATAAACCGTTTTTAGAGACAAACTTATTCCCGTTATAAGAAATTACAAGACCTGCATTGAGGTAGCAGTAGTTTTTTATCATGCTCTCGATGTATTCATCGATAAAGCGAAAATTCCCGAACATCTCCTCATCGGGAGTAAAACTTACAATGGTTCCGTTTTTCAGGGAAGTTTCTGATTCAGGGGGATCGGAAACAAGTTCGCCCTGATTAAAGTCAGCTGATTTTATGCGGCCTTCACGAATTGCCTCAATATGAAACGCTGAAGAAAGGGCGTTAACGGCCTTGACACCTACGCCATTTAATCCAACTGATTTTTTAAAAACTCTTGAATCGTACTTGGCTCCTGTATTCATTTTTGAAACCACCTCAACAAGCTTGCCAAGCGGAATGCCACGGCCATAATCACGAACCGTAACCTGTCTGTTTTCGATTGAAATATCGATACCCTTACCAAATCCCATCATATACTCGTCAACGGCATTGTCGAGCACTTCTTTCATAAGGATATACACTCCATCGTCCGGGGAAGATCCATCACCCAGTTTCCCGATATACATACCGGGTCGCTTACGGATATGTTCTTTCCAGTCTAGTGTCCTTATGCTATCTTCGGAATAAATCCCAGTCATAATCCTCGTTGTTTGCGCAAATATACTCAAAAGGGGCTGGCTTTCTTCATTTGTTTTTCAACAAAGAAATTAACAGCCTGAATGGCAGATTTTTAGCTTTTAAGAGCCCTCGGAATAAACAGCTTTGACCTTCATTACAGTGTTTCCACGGGAATTATAGAGCTGGTGCGAATCGAAAAACCAATCCCATTCCTCAACTATTTTCCCCTGAGGAAATCGGGTAAAAATAAGTTCCTTTTCTTCCAGCACATCCCCGCGCCTGTTGATAAGTAATTCCTTATAATCGCTTATCAGAATAAAAGGATGTTCCTGTAAAAGGTTTATATGCGATTCCTGCAGTATCTGTCTGAGCCTTTGAATCTGCTCAGTTTCCATTACTATCTTACTACAGATATAATCAATCAGCAAAATATCAAGCTGGTTAAGAATGTTCAGGGAGATAATGAGTTTTCCCTGCTCCGGAAATATCGGATTATCAGACTTAATTTCCGGTATTTTAAAAACCGTATCAGTATTTCTAAGCTGATCATAAACCGACTGGATATAACCTCCCGTGATATCGGCTTTAATGCATTCAACTTTACTGTATTTCGCTGCTTTTTTAAGAACCTGAGACGGAAAATATATATCCACAAGGTCTATTTTCTGAACTAAAGACAGAATATTTTCCAGGGGAAAATCCAATAGCCATCCACTGCCTAAAACAACAATATGATTCGTTTCATGCTTTTCTAAAACACTGAGGATAAAGCTGCTGGTTCTGGACAGGTGTGATTGCCATCCATTCTGTTCACGAAGAAAGCGTCTGATTATACCTTTCTGATCGGAGATATAATTCATCTTCTTTAAAACCTTCAATTCCGGTGCCGGGGCAAACATTTAATTGCTATTTTTTCTTAGTTCTTCAAGTGCATTTTCGATGATGTTCTGCACTTTTGCAGCAAGTTCTGCAGAGGAAAGATCTTTAAAACTTTCATATGGCAGGGGATCCAAAACTTTCAGCACCATCTCCTGCCTGCCGGTGAGTATCCAGCCCGATTTCGGTATTGCTTTGGATGTTCCGTCAAGAACACAGGGTTGAATATCTGTATGAGTTTTCAAAGCCAGGCGGAATGCACCTTCCTTGAATTTTCCCACTTTGCCTGTTATGGAACGTGTGCCTTCCGCAAACATCAAAATCGAATCACCGGAAGCAAGTGCCTTCAGCGCCTGGGCTTCAAACTTTTGCCATGCGTCTGTTGCATTTCTGTAAATCCGGATGGAACGGTTAAGAAGTAGTGTCCATCCCACCAAAGGAACCCGGAAATTTTCAACTTTGGAGGTCCACCGGAAGTGCTTGAAAAGACTGTTCATAACGAGAATATCAGCCAGACTCTGATGATTAGTTACCAATATCTGCACCTTTCTGTCGTCGATTTTATTCCGGCCATAAATTTTAAGAGTCCATAAAGGAATGACCCATATATACTGTGCTCCCCAAAAGCAACTGAACTTTGAAAGTATTCTCAGATTTCTATCCGGGATCCACGTCAGCAATCTTATTACAATTGCAATAGGAGTAAAAATCAGTGAAGACACGACAAAATAAATCCAAAAGAAAATCGACAGAGGTATCAGAACAAGTTTCTTCACAGCTTTTTGAATTTGTTTGAGCAAAAATAGCTATTCGAAACCGGATTGCCATAATTTGTTTAAGAAGGAATTAAAAAAACACCTAAAACGTATGCCTATATAAATTGCTATATTTGTAAAAATTACTTATTATGCTTTGCATCAAAGACCTTCACACAGACCCCTATTTCAATCTTGCAGCCGACGAGTATGTAATGAAAAATTTCAAAGAAGACTGCTTTATGCTTTGGAGAAATGAACCATCCATAATTGTCGGAAAACACCAGAATACTCTGGCTGAGATTAATGTTGACTATGTAAGGGAAAATAACATAAAAGTAGTCAGGAGAATTTCCGGTGGCGGAGCAGTTTTTCATGATCTGGGAAATCTGAATTTCACTTTTATACGGAACAGTGAAGAGGGCGCCCAGGTGGACTTCCGGAAATTTACCCGACCTATTCTTGATGTGCTTCAGACCATGGGTATAAACGCAAAATTTGAAGGCAGAAACGACCTTACTATTGAAGGAAAAAAATTCTCCGGTAACGCCGAGCATGTCTGGAAAAACCGTACGCTTCATCATGGAACACTTTTGTTTTCTGCTGTAATGACAGATCTTTCCTCAGCCCTTAAGGTAAACCCATTGAAATTTACCGATAAAGCAGTAAAATCAGTACGTTCGAGGGTTACAAATATCAGTGAACACCTGAAAGAAAAAATGGATGTTATTGAGTTCCGTGACAGGATAATGAAGCAAATTATGGAAATGTATCCCGATTCAAAGGAGTACCAGTATTCTGCTGAAGATGTGTCGGGAATAATTCGGTTACGCGATGAAAAATTCTCCAAATGGGAATGGAATTTTGGCTATTCTCCAAAATATGATTTTGAAAAAATGATCCGTACCGAAGGCGGAAGCGTGGAATTTCAATTCAATGTTGAAAAGGGAATAATTCAGGATATACGCATTTACGGTGACTTTTTTCACAAATACGATATCGATGTGATTGAAAAATCACTTGTAGGTGTGAAGCATGAACATAACGCTATAAATGATATTCTTTCCACGTTTAGTTTCAATGATTACTTCAAAAATATCAAGCCAGAGGAATTTGTGGATGGTATGTTCTAAGAAAAACCGAATGTCAGGAGGAATGATGGATCCCAAATAGGATTTGAATTACATTTAAGTATTTGATTGTTTCTGCGTTGCGAAACGATCGACTTTTTTGTAACCTATATAAACTCCGTAAGCAATCACACTACCCCACATGGCACCGCAAATTACATCAAAAGGGTAGTGGACACCCAGATAAATTCTGCTATAACTTACAATTGCAGCCCATATAAGAATGCTGATTACCAGCCATCGCTCACGGAAAACCAGACTTAAAAATACTGCAAGTCCAAATGTGTTCGCAGCATGGGATGAGATAAATCCGTACATCCCTCCCCGATATCCGTTTACAAGATGCACCATTCCTTCCAGTTCGGGATTGCGACTTGGGCGTAAACGCTCAAATACGTCTTTAAACAGATGCACAGAACTTTGATCAGTGAGAGCAAAAACAAAAAGTGTAAGTGTAAAAATAATCCAACCCCTTTTGCGGAATCGATAGAAAATCCAGAATATCAGAAAAAGATATAATGGCAGCCATTCAACCTTACCACTTATAAACAACATTAATTTATCGAAAAAAGGAGAATTCTGCGCATTCAGGAAAAGAAGCATCCTGACGTCCAGTTGATGCAAAAAATCAATCATGGATTATGAGTTTAAGGCATTCCAGATTGTATCCTTTAATTCTGTTAAACCATCCATAGTAAGGGAAGAAATAAATACTGTCTTTACTTTTGGAAGTTCTTTTTTTACCTCAGATTTAAGTTCCTTATCGAGAAGATCGGATTTGGAAATTGCCAGAATTCGCTTTTTATCAAGCAATTCAGGATTATAAATCTTAAGTTCATTCATGAGAATTTTGTATTCTTCCTTTATGTTTTTGCTATCTGCAGAAATCAGAAACAGCAACATGGAATTTCTCTCAATATGTCTCAGGAATCTTAATCCCAGGCCTTTCCCTTCACTTGCTCCTTCTATAATCCCCGGAATATCAGCCATAACGAAACTTAAATTGTCGCGATACTGAACAATTCCCAGGTTAGGGGTAAGGGTAGTAAATGCATAATCAGCTATTTTGGGCCGTGCAGATGAAAGTACAGATAAAAGGGTAGATTTTCCTGCATTGGGGAATCCTACCAGTCCGATATCTGCAAGAAGTTTCAACTCCAGAATTCGCCAGGCTTCAATTGACGGCTCTCCGGGCTGAGCAAAACGGGGAGTCTGATGTGTAGGGGTTTTAAAGTGATTGTTACCCTGACCCCCACGTCCTCCCTGCATTAGAATTCTTTCTTCATTGGGCTGGGTAATTTCAAAAAGAACCTCTCCGGTATCTGCATCCTTAGCTACTGTTCCCAGTGGCACCTCGATAATAGCATCCTTTCCGTCGGCACCTGTTTTTAAAGCACTCGAACCTCTCTCCCCATTGGTGGCGAAAACATGTTTTTTATACTTCAGGTGAAGCAGCGTCCATAATTGCGGATTACCCCGAAGGATCACATCACCTCCGCGCCCACCGTCGCCACCATCAGGTCCTCCCTTTGGGATATACTTTTCCCTCCGGAGATGCGCTGAGCCGGCTCCTCCCTTGCCTGACCGGCAAAAAATGGTGACGTAATCAACAAAGTTAGTTTCGGACATTTTATAAGTTTAGTCTGACAGACTGATTTTTTCTTCAATACGGTTAAAGATTTCTTCAATACTGCCCAGTCCGTTTACAGGTTTGTACTTTCCCTGCTTTTCGTAAAATTCCATCACGGGTGCAGTCTGACAAAGATAAACATTCAGACGGTTCTCGATAGTTGTAATATTATCGTCGGCCCGACCGGTTTGCTCCCCTCTTTTGAGAAGCCTCTGAATCACTTCCTCATTAGGCACTTCAAGTGTAACCATCAGACTAATGCTATTTCCTGACTCCGCAAGCACCTTATCCAATGCACCGGCCTGAGCTACGGTACGCGGAAATCCATCGAATATGAACCCGTTGGAATTCAAATTAGTGTTAATTTTATTACGAATCATTCCGATCACGATTTCATCCGATACAAGCTCTCCCTTGTCCATTATGATTTTCGCCCTGATTCCAAGTTCACTTTTGTTGGCAATCTCTGAACGAAGAAGGTCACCGGTTGATAAATGGACGAGTTTATGAGCAGCAATAAGCCTTTCAGATTGAGTTCCTTTGCCGGAACCCGGAGGTCCGAATAAAACAATATTCAACATTTTTACTAATTATTATGGATTATACATTTTTTCAGGGATGCAAATATACGAACTCTCACTCAGTCATTTTTCACAAGGGTATAAATATCCTCGTATTTTCTGCCAAAGCCATTATAATCGAGACCGTACCCGATTATGAATTCATTGGGAATGGTAAATCCCACATAATCAATGGGTATATCGGCTTTACAGGCCTCAGGCTTATAAAGCAGGGTGGCAACTTTCACCGATGCAGGCTGGTATCCTGATAGCTGACGCATGATGGTATCAAGTGTAATTCCTGTATCAACTATGTCTTCGAGAATCACAATATTCTGGTCCTTTATTTCCTGATTCAGTCCGATAAGTTGCTTAACAGTCCCGGATGTGCTGGTACCCTGATATGAAGCCAGTTTCAAAAATGTTATCTGGGCATCAATTTCAATTTTTTTGAATAAATCCGCAGCAAACATAAACGAACCATTGAGAATGGCTATAAACACCGGGTTTTGATCCTTAAGGTCGAGGGAAATTTCATCAGCAAGTTCCTGAATTCTATTCTGTATTTTTTCAGAGGGAATGGAAATCTCGAATTCTTTATCGAGGACCTTTATTCTCTTCATACACTTATCATTAAATTTTCGCTAAGGTAAACATTTTTTGACTATTGTCAGGAGGAGAGCTGAAAAAGGCTGTATATAAAACGCTTTTAAATTAAAGGATTGCTGCCCTTGTTATTGATGAACAAATCAGGTTAAAAAAATGTTAAACATCTGTTATTAACCTAAATTTCAAACTACTATGGAAGACATGTACATCAATCATCTTGCCGTTGCGGTAAGTGCAATCACCAGTCTGGTAATAGGCGGAATCTGGTATTCACCAATATTGTTTTTTAATGCCTGGAAGAAAGAATCAGGCCTCAGCGATGAGCAAATAAAAAATACCAATATGCTAAAGACATACGGAATCACACTAATCCTTTCGCTTATAATGTCGTATAATCTGGCTTTCTTTCTGGGTGATGCTAAAACCGACTGGCAATGGGGACTTACAGCAGGCTTTCTGGCCGGTTTTGGATGGGCAGCACTTTCATTTGCCGTAATCGGGCTATTCGAACTAAGGAGTTTTAAGTATATGCTTATTAACGGGGGATTTATTACAGTCTGGTTCAGTCTGATTGGTTTTATTCTGGGCATCTGGAGATAAAAATATCCACCCTTTTTCATAAAAAAACCACAAAATAAAACTTTGCAACAGTTTATCGGATTAAAAATAATTAATCTGAGATTCTGTGGCAAATTTATTCCTTCATCTCTCAATTATTTTGTATTTTTAAGCTGATTTTTAAAAATACGATACATTAATAAATAACAAAACTCATGAACCCTAAAATAAGCATTATAATGGGAAGCACTTCCGATCTTCCGGTGATGAAAGAAGCTGCAAAGGTTCTTGACGAACTCGAGATCCCGTTTGAAATCAATGCTTTGTCTGCACATCGTACACCAGAGCAGGCGGCTGATTTCGCTAAATCTGCGGCTGAAAGAGGCGTACGTGTAATCATTGCCGGAGCAGGTGGAGCCGCTCATCTTCCTGGAGTTATGGCTGCATTCACCCCTTTGCCAGTTATCGGAGTTCCGGTGCGCTCTTCTATTTCTATTGATGGATGGGACAGTATACTCTCAATACTTCAGATGCCTCCGGGCATCCCTGTGGCAACTGTAGGCCTTGATGGCGCCAGAAATGCAGGAATTCTTGCTGCACAGATACTTGCAACAGGCGATAAGGAAATAATGGGCAGAGTAATTTCTTTTAAAGAAGGGTTAAAAGAAAAAATAATCCAGGCCAATGAGGAGCTGAAATCTATAAAATTCAAATTTAAAACGAATTGAATTTCAGATGGATATACCATAGAAATTGCTGGGAAAATCATATTCCCGAAATTTTTATGCTTTGTATCCTATTGTTTCCGCTATCATCAATTGCGCAGGAAAATTTCCCTGTTGGCAGCAGACCAGCAGCTCTTGCTAATGCCGTTGTTATGGAATCCGATATCTGGTCTCTGAGCCACAACCAGGCCGGACTGGGCGATTATCACCATTTCAGCATTGGATTTCACCATGAAAATAAATTTATTATTCCCGAAAACGCCTTGCATTCCCTTGCCCTTACTCTTCCAGTTAAACCCGGAACCATTGGCTTCTCCTATACATATTTCGGTTTTCCAAAATACAACGAGAGTAAGGTGGGCTTAGCTTTTGGCCGCAATTTTGGCAGTAAATTCTCGGCAGGGATTCAAACAAATTACCATTATATTTTTGTTGCAGGAGAATATGAAAGCCGCTATGCCTTAACAGTCGAAGGGGGAATTCAGTATAAACCTCTTGAGACAATTCGCATCGGTATTCATGTATTCAATCCTACACGCTCCCGCCTGGCTCCGGTACAAACCGATACCTTGTCAACTGTTCTTCGGGCAGGTATCAGCTACTCCCCTTTCGAAAAACTATGGATGGCACTTGAAACAGAAAAGAGTCTCACTCAAAAACTCCGTATTAAATCTGGTATTGAGTATGAGATACAAAAGGGTCTTTTCCTTCGCACAGGAATTATTACTCATCCTGTTCAGAACACCTTCGGACTCGGATTTAATATTAGCAGAATAAATGCAGATGTGGCATTTTCCCATCATGAAACTCTTGGGTTTACTCCTCATTTCTCCATGCAGGTTCGTTTGAAATAAAACCGAATCCGACGCTGATTTTTTGTTTTCCGGCACATATAGTTGTATTGCATATGCATAATTCCAGCCTGCCATTATGTGTCGATATCATTTTCCGGGATACCTGCTTTTGTTATTTTTGACTTTTTTTCTGGGGACTAAGGTTCTTGCTCAGAATACTTCTTCCGACGGCACTACCACAATCTCAGAAATACTGGAAGAGGACATTTCGTCCCGGGATGAAGAAACCGATCCTTCTGCACTTGCCGATGAACTGTATCATTTCCTGGATCATCCAATTAACCTGAATACTGCATCAGATGAAGAACTCAGACAGTTACGAATGCTTACCGAGTTTCAGATTTTCGCATTACGGGATTACATCAGGGAGAATGGGGAACTTTTATCGGTTTATGAATTGCAGCTGGTTTACGGATTCGACAGACAATTGATAAACAGGCTTCTTCCTTTTATATGTGTTTCCCAAAAGGGAACTTCCGGAACGGGCAATTCAAAAATAAAAAAGCATTTTAATCAGACCTTAGTATTTCAGGCAGGATTTGAAGGAGAGAATAAAACAGGATTTATTCCCGATAGTACCGGAATTACACCATTTATGGGGAAAAACCGTTCTATGCAATTACGTTATCAGGCAGAATTAGGCAGATTAAACTTTGGGTTTACATTGGATCAGGATGCCGGTGAATCATTCACTTCGGATAATAAAAGGTTCTCTCCCGATTTTTATTCCGTCTTTCTGGAATACACAGGACAAAAATTTATTAAAAAGGTACTTGTGGGGGATTTCAAAGCTTCTTTCGGTCAGGGCCTGGTCCTTGGCGGTTATGGAACACGTAAAGGATCTCAGGTACTAATATCCCCCGGAACTACCGGAATAAAAAAATACCACTCATGCGGTGAAGCTGATTTTTTCAGGGGAACTGCTAGCTCTCTTAATTGGAAAAACCTTAATTTATTTTTATTCACCTCCTCTGTGAAAACAGATGCCAGACTACATGACATGACTTCAGATAGCACACTACAACCTTATTTCAATTCCCTGGATGCCACAGGACTGCATCGTACTCCAACTGAACTGGAGAAAAAAGATGCAGTGGTTTGCACAAGTTTGGGTGGACACCTGGAAATATTACTCAACAAAGCCGTTTGTGGAATTACTTACCTGAATGAAGCACTTAGTCATGAATGGGAACGAAATATTACAGCCTATACCACTGAAGTGTTTCCGGCAAAAAAGCGTCTTCAGAATCTGGCAGGTGATTTTAAAATAAGTCTGGGGAAAATTTCCGCATTCGGTGAAATCGCTTCAGACTGTAAAGCAAGGATGGCAGTTATCGGTGGAATACTGGCTGAACTACATCCTCTTGTCAGGTTATCAATGGTTTACAGAAATTATCAACCCGAGTATCTTGGAATGAGATCATCAGGTTTTGGTGAAAGTCAGGGAACAAAAAACGAAAGAGGGTATTACCTTGGATTGCAGTTTTATCCCTGGAAATATTTACAGGTGGAATTGTATTCAGATCATTACAGTTTCCCGTTTCTTCGATACAACAGCACAAATCCATTTTCTGGAAGCGATTACCTGTTGAATCTGACTTTTTTCCCCAGCCGGGAGTTCACTGTTACCATGCGTTTCCGGCATGAGGTAACACAGACCCGGGCAACAGAAAGCACACCTGGAATAGACCTTATGCAAAACGCAATTAAGAGCGGGTACAGGCTGGATTTTAACTATGAGTTGAACAGGAATTTCCGGTTCAGGTCAAGACTTGAGTTCAGCCGTTACCAGACAACAGCGGAGAAAACGCAGCTGGGGTATTATTCCGGACACGATATTGGATTTATTTCCTCCTCCCTCAGATATAAAATATGGATACGTTATGCAATTTATGATATCCCCGGATGGGAAAGCCGGATATATGCTTACGAAAATAATGTTCAATACAGCTTTTCTATTCCGGCTTTTAACGGGAGAGGAACACGGTTTATACTAATGGCTAAAACAGAGATAATCCCTGGTTTTAACTTAACTGCCCGTTATGCACTTTCACAATTTCCGGGGATCAAAAAATGGGGTAGCGGGAATGATCAGGTAAAGGACATCAAAGACTCCTTCCTAACACTCCAATTGAAAATTCGGATTTAACTAATCAACCTTAATATCCTTAATATTGATCTGAATCGTTGATTCTCCCCTGAAAACATTCTCATCCAGCGAATAACAGATATCAAAACCCTGACCACCGGAAATTTTCGGGAAAAGTTTTCCCTGCTGAAATGCAATTGCAGGAAAAACCCGGTATGGATCTTTTTCGTGAACGAGTGAGAGTTTGAGATGTTCGGCATTAACACCTACCGGTTTACCGCTTCCGTTATCGGATACATTTTCGGTCAGAAATACCGGAGCCATGTTCTCCGGTCCAAAAGGCTGAAACTGCATGAGTATTCTGAAAAATTTGTCATTGATATCGGACAAATGAAGCTCTGTATCAATTTCCACAACAGGAATGAGCTGGTCAGGGTGAATGGTTCTTTGCACAACTTTTTCAAAGCGATCCTGAAAAGCACTTACATTGTTAAGTTTCATTGTGAGTCCTGCCGCGTATTTGTGTCCCCCGAAATTCTCAAGCAAATCACTGCATTCCTCAATTGCCTGATAGAGGTCAAACCCGTTTACTGATCGGGCGGAACCTGTGGCAAAGCCGTTCGAACGTGTGAGAATAACCGTAGGCCGGTAATAATGATCCATCAATCTGGAAGCAACAATCCCGATAACACCTTTATGCCAGTTGGGATTAAAAAGTACTGTTGATTTCCGGTTTTTCATGGACTCATCCATCTGAATCATGGTAAGTGCTTCCTGTGTTATGGTGGAGTCAACACTTCTTCTGGAGGAATTAAAATCATTAATCTTGTTACCCATTAGCATTGCACTTCCGGAGTCGCTGGAAACAAGAAGATCAACTGATTTGCTTCCGGATTCCATTCTTCCGGCTGCATTAATCCTTGGACCAATTTTGAAAACGATATCTTCAATTGTAATAACCTTGTTTTGGATTCCGGCAAGCTTTATGAGAGTGGCGATTCCGGTGGAAGGGCTTTCATTAATTTGTTTTAATCCAAAAAATGAAAGGACGCGGTTTTCACCAACAATGGGCACAATATCGGAAGCAATGCTAACAACTACAAGATCAAGATATTTGATGATATCTTCAAAAGGCAAATTTCGTGTTGTCTGGAATGCCTGAATAAGTTTAAAACCTACCCCACAGCCGGATAGTTCCTTAAAAGGGTAATTGCAATCTGCACGCTTTGGATCGAGAACTGCAATTGCATCCGGAATTGAAGCTCCGGGTGTATGATGATCGCAAATTATAAAATCAACCCCTTTTGAATTGGCATATTTTATTTTCTCATTTGCTTTAATTCCACAATCGAGCGCAATTACAAGCCTGACGCTGTTTGCAGCGGCATAGTCAATCCCCTTTAACGAAATACCATACCCCTCGTTATACCGGTCGGGAATATAATAAACAATATCCGGAAAAAAATCTTTGAAATAGTTGAAGGTCAGCGCAACTGCAGTGGTACCATCGACGTCGTAATCCCCATAAATCATAACTTTCTCGCCGGATATTATGGCACGGTTAATTCTATCAATGGCCCGGTCCATATCCTTCATTAAAAAGGGATCATGCAGTTGTGTAAGTTCGGGTCGGAAAAATGCTTTTGCCTCATCAAAAGTTTTTATCCCCCGTTGTCCGAGAATATTTGCAATAGGTCGATCCACCCCCAATACCTCCTGGAGATTCTGCATAATTTTTTCATCGCCTTGTTGCTTGATAATCCAATTTTTAACCATAATCACTTTACTTTCAAATATCAGGGGATGTGCCGACAGACCTTTACAAAAGTATAAATATCCCTTTAATAATTGCGTTTAATTTGGTCAAACCCGGTTTTAATCCGAAAAAGATTCTCTTCTTTTTGAAATCTGACGATATTTCCATCCGGTATACACCTTAATGTGCTGAAAAATTAAAAATCAGCTTCAAAAGAAAAGTAAAGTCATTCTCTTTGTCCGGGTCTTTAATTTTAATGCAGAAATCCGGTTAAAATTTCTCTCTTTGGTAAAGGCAGATTTAAGGTTAGGGTCAATCCCCTAAAACAATTATATTTGCTAAAAATTCAACATCATAAAAATGAGCCAGACGCATTTAAGCGAACAGGAACAGGTTCGCAGAAACTCTCTTGAAGAAATACGAAAAATGGGCATCAACCCTTATCCGCAGGAAGCTTTTCCTGTTTCGCATAAGGCTGAAGAAATAAAAAATGCTTACAAACCGGAAGAAAATAATTTTCAGAATGTGACTATTGCCGGGCGACTCATGAGCCGCCGTATTATGGGTAAAGCTTCATTCGCTGAGTTAATGGACGATACGGGACGTATTCAGATTTACATAAACCGTGATGAAATTTGTCCGGGCGAAGATAAATCCCTTTATAATGAACTCTTCAAAAAATATCTTGATATCGGAGATTTTATAGGGATCACAGGATACGCATTCATAACCCAGATGGGTGAATTAACTGTTCATGTAAAGGAATTGAAACTCCTGAGTAAATCGTTGCGGCCCCTGCCGGTTGTAAAAGAAAAAGACGGACAGTTCTTTGATGCAGTTACAGACCCTGAGTTCAGGTATCGCCAGAGATATGTCGATTTGGTTGTAAACCCTGAAGTACGGGAAGTTTTCAGAAAAAGAACACAGATTTTTAACTCATTCCGCGAGTTGTTCAACAGCAAGGGTTATCTGGAGGTTGAAACACCGATACTTCAACCCATTCCGGGTGGAGCAACAGCAAGACCCTTTATCAGCCATCACAATGCACTTGATATCCCTCTGTACCTGAGAATTGCAAATGAGCTCTATCTCAAAAGGCTTATTGTAGGGGGATATGAGGGAGTGTATGAATTTTCAAAAGATTTCCGGAACGAAGGAATGGATCGTACACATAATCCTGAATTTACCGTTATGGAAATCTATGTAGCCTACAAAGACTACAACTGGATGATGGATTTTACCGAAGAAATGATTGAGAAGGTAGCCATGGACCTTCATGGTACTACCAAAGTAAAACTCGGTGAAAAGGAAATCGATTTTAAACGTCCGTTTAAGAGAATCAGTATGATTGATTCAATCATGGAATTTACCGGGATCGATATCAGCAGGATGAATGAAACGGAGCTTAGAAAAGTCTGCAAACAGCTGCATATTGAGTCAAATGAAACCATGGGCAAAGGAAAGCTGATCGATACCATTTTCGGCGAAAAATGTGAACACCATTATGTTCAGCCAACTTTCATAAAGGATTATCCCGTTGAAATGTCTCCGCTTTGTAAAAAGCACCGCGAAAATCCGGAACTCACCGAAAGATTTGAGCTTATGGTAAACGGGAAAGAGTTGTGCAACGCATATACCGAGCTTAACGACCCCATCGACCAGCTGGAACGCTTCAAAGCGCAACTGGAACTTTCGAAAAAAGGTGATGAGGAGGCAATGTTTATCGACATGGACTTCGTCAGGGCACTGGAATACGGTATGCCCCCCACATCAGGTATGGGAATCGGTATGGACAGACTTACAATGCTGATGACCAACCAGTCGAGTATTCAGGATGTTTTGTTTTTCCCGCAGATGAAACCGGAGAGACAGCAAGAGCAAGAGAAGGAGAGCAAGAGGGAGGAGTATCTGGCAATGGGGGTGCCGGAGGAATGGATAGAGCCTTTGCAGGCTTTGGGGTATACAACGGTTGCGAAGATTAAAGCAGTAGATAAGCCCGGCAAACTGCACCAGGAGATGATGGGGTACAGGAAGAAGAATAAGCTGGAGATTACTACCGTGACGGTGGAGGATGTGGGTGAGTGGTTAAAATAATGTCTGGACCGGGATAAAGTGGATTGAGCAGATTACGCAGATATTGTAGATTTTTAAATAGGTCTATAAATGAAATTTATGCCTGTGATTGAGTTCGCGGGCATTTTTTATTGCAATTCTCGCAATGTATTCTATTATGATTTTGAAGATAAATGAAAAAAGCGGCTCTTTTTTGCGAGATTCAGAACAATTGTCACATTAATATAAAATGGCAGTATTAAAGCCTCACACCAAATTAGTTTGGAAGAAGTATTTAAATCATTTTTCAATTTGAGATTATTACAAAATGTCAGAGGAGTATAAGTATAAAGACATCACGGGAAAAATAATCGGTGCTTCCATTCAGGTTCATAATTTTCTTGGAAACGGATTCCAGGAAGTTATTTACCAGAGAGCCTTGGAAATAGAATTACCTCTGTTTAACCTTGAATATAAGCGTGAATTTGTAATGCCGATATTTTACAGAGGAATTCGTATTGGTACAAGACGCGTTGATTTCCTGATCCATGATACTATATCCCTGGAAATAAAAGCAGTTATAAAACTCGAAGATGTTCACCTTGCACAGGCAATAAACTACCTCGAGGCATATAATCTGGAAGTCGGTCTGTTAATAAATTTTGGAAGTAAAAGTCTCGAATTCAAAAGACTCATTAATTCGAAATATAAATCCGCTAAATCCTAAAATCTG
>CAYOLQ010000001.1:111396-127424 GCA_964404825.1 uncultured Chitinophaga sp. | reverse complement strand
TAATATTTCAAAGAACTTTAAACAATTATTGTTAATTAGACTGTAAATCTAAATGGCTCACAGAGATAAAACAGAGAACCACAGAGAATGAAAAAACTTTCAATTCGTAAGTTATAATCCTGAAAAAATTGCTTTTGAGACAGCCTCTTCCGTTAACAAAATTTCTGGTTCAAATCTTTATTAATACCGCTTTCTTTCAACATAGTGAGTATGAAGAAGCTCATGTGATTTATGCCCGTTTGGTTCACCAAGAAAATCCTTATAAATAGCTGCAATTTCCGGATTATCATGCGATTTTCTTAATGGCATTCCCATATCCTCAGCATAGATTGCTTCAGTACGTTTTTTCCGGATACTTTCATTTGTAGGAATTGGCTGACCGCCACCACCCAGACAACCGCCGGGACACGCCATGATTTCGATGAAATGGTAGCTTGCCTTGCCGTCCTTAACATTCTGCATCACGGTTCGCGCATTTGCCAGTCCATGAGCAACAACGCATTTCAGTTCAACACCATTCAGAAAAGCCCATTCAGGTTTACATTTATCAATAAGAACCGAAGCTTCTTTTACGCCTTCCATTCCTCTTACCGGAGTTATATTCAATCCCTCGAAAGGAACTTCCCTGCCGGTAACAATTTCATATGCTGTTCTCAGGGCGGCTTCCATAACACCTCCGGTTGCACCAAAGATAACTGCTGCTCCGGTTGACTCACCCATTATTGAGTCGTACTTCATGTCTTCCAGTTTATCGAAACTGATACCTGCCTGTTTTATCATCCGGGCCAGTTCTCTTGTGGTTAATACATAATCCACATCCTTATATCCGCTCGATCGCATTTCCGGACGATTCGCCTCGTATTTCTTCGCTGTACAAGGCATTATTGAAACGCTGACGATATCTTTCGGATCGATCTTTCTTTTCTGTGCATAATAGGTTTTGGATAAGGCTCCAAACATCTGCTGAGGTGATTTGCAGGTTGAAACATGCGACAGAAACTCAGGGAATGTATGCTCGATAAATTTTATCCATCCCGGTGAACATGAGGTTGTAAGAGGCAATTTTACCGAGGGATCTTTATCCACAAGGGCTTTTTTCAGCCTGAGAAGTAATTCTGTACCCTCTTCCATAATGGTAAGATCTGCCGTAAAATCGGTATCCAGCACACTGTTAAAACCAAGTCGCTTTAAGGCTGCTACCATTTTGCCGGTAACCCTTTGTCCTGCACTCAGGCCTAATGCCTCACCAAGACCAATTCTGACAGCAGGAGCTGTTTGAACAACAACATGTTTTGCCGGGTCGAGAATTGCCTGCCATACTTCCTCAATATAGTTTCGTTCAACAAGTGCTCCTGTAGGACAACGATTAATGCACTGACCGCAATTTGTACAAACAACTTCATGCATGGGTTTATCAAAGAAACTACTGATTTTCATTTCTTTTCCCTTATTGGCAACTGTAAGGGCATTAACCCCCTGAAGTTCAGCACAGGTCCTTACACAACGCTGGCAACGGATACATTTGCTGTCGTCTTTTGCAATGGAAGGAGAAGTTATATCAATTTTATAGGCATGAATAGGAACAAGATCAATAAACAGGTGATCACCCACGCTATACTCATTAGCAAGGTTCTGAAGTTCACAGATTCCGTTCTTGTAACATTTCGTACAATCTGCCTTGTGCTCCGAAAGCAACAGTTCGATGATATGCTTACGTGCAGTTCTTACTTTCAGACTATTGGTAAGAATCTGCATATTTTCCGTAACAGGTGTGGCACAAGCAGCTAAAAGTGTTTTTCCGCTTAACTGTTCCACCACGCATACCCTGCAATTTCCAGCCACGCACAAATCCTGATGGTGGCATAATGTGGGAACTTTAAAATTTAATTTACGGGCCGCATCAAGGATTGTCGTTCCTTCTTTTACTGATACCGGCAGTCCGTTTATCGTGAGATTAACCATGATTTCAATCTTTTGAGTTAGTAAATTATTTCTTCTTTGAAATTTTCAACAATCGATTTAAAGGCATTCCCGACCGACTGGCCCAGACCGCATTTTGATGCCACCTTCATAGTGCCTGCGAGTTTTATGAGTTCATCCAGGTACCGTGAATTTTTGTCACCACGCTTAACGGCCTCAACGCCTAAAAGTAGTTGCTGACAACCAACACGACATGGTGTACATTGTCCGCAGGATTCCTCTGTGAAAAAATCAAGGTAATTATGAAGAACGTTATACATGGAGCGGGAACTATTAAAAAGCTTCATCGAACCACCGGTAGGCACTCCTTCGAATCCAATAATGGTATCATGGAATTTCTTTCTCGGTACGCAAAAACCTGAAGCACCACCAACCTGCACAGCTTTTGTGTCGCCGTCACCAAATTCTTCAACAAATCTTTCAACAGTCATCCCAAGTTCAAGCTCATAAATCCCGGCTTTAGGAGTATCCCCTGAAACAGAGAAAACTTTGGAGCCCCTTGAATCCGTTGTTCCCAGTTTGTGGAAGTACTCTGCACCAAATCCACAAATCATAACCGTGTATACTAACGTTTCAACGTTATTGATTGAAGTTGGCTTTCCAAATAAGCCTGAAGTGGTAGGATAAGGAGGTTTGTTACGGGGTTCACCGCGTTTACCCTCGATGGATTCGAAAAGAGCACTTTCTTCCCCACATATGTACGCTCCGCTGCCAAGTCTCAGTTCAATTCTGAAATCATGCTTCATTTCTTTCATAATCGTATGAAAGAGGTCAATTTCTTCCTGAAGCTTTGGGACCATAAATTTATATTCACCGCGCAGATAGACATACCCAATCTTTGCACCGATTGCTTTGCTGGCAATCGCCATTCCGCCAAAAACCTTACGAGGTACCTCTTCCAGAATCTGACGGTCTTTAAATGTTCCCGGTTCACCTTCATCTGCGTTGCAAACGATATACTTTACAGGATTTTTTTCTGCCGCTGTGAATTTCCATTTCATACCCGTAGGGAATCCTGCCCCTCCGCGTCCTTTTAAACCTGAATCCAATATATCCTGAATGATTTCCTCCGGCTTTCTTTTCAAAGTCTTTTCAAGTATTTCCCTGACATTAACGCTTTCGAAAATCAGGTCAACTCTTTTTAATGCTGAACTTTTCATTGTTCTGTATTTAATGTTTTTAAAGTCATTTGATTGTTTCGGACCCTGCGGTACCGCTCTTACTTTTTAATATACTCCTGAAGAATTTCCGACACTTTTTTAGGGGTCAGTTCAGTATAAGGGGTATCATTAATAAGCATGGCGGGCGCTTTGTGACACCAGCCTATACAATTTGTTTCAAGCAGACTGAACTTCCTGTCAGAAGTGGTTTCCCCGACTTTAATTTTCAGGGTTTCTTCAATTGTGTGAAGAACCTCAATCTTGCCTTTCATGGAACAACTGATTGTTTTGCAGATCCGAATTACATACTTCCCTCTTACCTCCGTATCCATGAAGGTATAAAAGGATGCTGTACCATAAACATCTGCCGCTGAAATGTCCAATTCTTTTGCAACAAGAACCATCGCCTCATCGGTAAGATAATTGGTATCTTCCATCAGGCCCTGGAGAATAGGGATCAGACTATCCCTCCTTCTGCCGTGTTTATCTGCCAGTTCTTTTACCAGATTAACTTGTTCTGACATACTTTGTAATTTTATTGGTTAATAATATATGGTTATAAATGAGATTCTTATGAATGTTGTTATTATAATAACAATTAGGCGATTCAAATATAGAATTTTATTGTGATTCAAATAACAATAAACCCTGTAATTTAATTAACCACCTAAAATTAATAATCGATCTAAATAAAAATAGCGCAAAAGCCGCAACAGGTCGACAATTTAATAAACTGACTCTTTGTTCCTTAGGCTCCATCAACGATTCTAAATTCTCTCACCGGTGATAAAACCCGGCCTAAAGCTTACTTAAAAAAATACGCATCAGGGTATGGTAATCTTCAAATTCGGTAAGCGGAAGCGTTTCCGGTCTGTCATAAACATCGTGGTATGCAGAAATACCGCCAAGGGTATAGATATAAAAGCATGGTATCCGTTTCATATAAAACAGACAATGATCACTTATGCAGGCTTCCCCTCTGGGCTGAACGGAAGACAGATAATTACCTTTCTCATTAACCTCCTGCAATAATTCAAATTCCTTTTTAAAAATTGTGGCATTTACAACCTTAATGCCATCATCGCCTGTGCCTGCGAGATCGAAATTTACCAGAAACCGGGTGTTTTCTATTTTGAAAAGAGGATTTTCAACAAAATGTCCGGCCCCCAGTAATCCCAGCTCCTCAGCAGAAAAGGCAATAAATGCAATACTATACTCAGGGGGATTTGCGGCAAAATAATCGGCCAGACTGAGGAGCATGGCTACTCCGCTTGCGTTGTCGTTAGATTCCGGAAAAATTGTATTTTTTCCGATCATTCCCAGATGATCATAGTGAGCCGTAAGAATAAGGAAACTATCCGGCACAGTCTTTCCCCGGATAATTCCAATTACATTCTGCGTTTTATAATTTGTTTTTAGTCTGGCTTTGATATCAACCTGCACTTCTGTAATTGCATGCGGATCAAGGCCGGCTGAATTCATAATTAAAACAGCCTTTGAGGCTTGCCGGTCAGATATGCTCCAGGTCAGCTTTTTATCGGAAAAAAGTATTGTAAGGGGATTGGATATTCCCGGATCATATTTGATTGTATTAATAAGCCTGTTAATCTCTGCTTCCTCCTTTGGGGAATATCGGGAGGTGTCGTTCAGATCAATTAAAACAGCTTTGCCCCTGACGGTTTCTAAAATCTTTTGTAAGCGGCTTTCATCTGCCAGTTCCCGTCTGGAAATTCTGGTAACTAAAAAAGTTCCCCTGAGCGATGGTGAAGAGGGATCAACTATGTAATCTATCCCTGGCTTCATGGCTATGCTATTAACATTCAGCTCCATTTTACCGGGAAATGTATTTACACTAATATCAAAATTCTGGAAGTGGGTATCATCGATAGCCTGAACACCCAATCTGATAAATTCACTTCTGATATATTCCGCAGCCTTTAAATCAGACTTTCCGGTAAAACCGCGTCCCTTAAATTCATCTGAGGCTAATGTACTGACAACACTTCTTGCATATTCGTGGGTTTGGGAGTATCCGTTATACCAGGATAACAGAAACAAAAATGGCAGGAGTCTCAGCATCGGATTCAAACATTAACAATTGAGAATGCAATATACCAAAACAGTATTCAGAACCAAAGTTTTAAAATCACCATCACCGGTGATTTATTCTGTTCGTATTAGTTTGGAATTACCAAGAATCAGACCCGACTGACGTGCCTGCAGCAAATAAATTCCGGAAGGCAGGTTCAGGTTTTCCAGAATAAATGTTTCAGAAGTAAGAGTACCGGGTGTAAAGCTTTGCTCTGCGACTTTTTGACCCTGAACGGAGAAAACACTTACCGTAATATCCTCGTAATTATGCGGCTTTACCGTGACGTTTATAGTGGAATAGAAAGGATTTGGAAACACCCTGAACTCCTTTTCCAGACTACCTGTATTAGAAACTGTAAGCGGGATAAGCCATTGAGAGTCCATCCAGTCCAATCTTTTTGCAATCCATGTCTTAAGGTAATCCATTTCATTGTCATGCGTACCTCCAATGTAGTTGTTTGGCCAAACATACTGACTGAGAATGGGCCATCTGGTGAAATTTCTGGTGATTGCTGCCCCCAACAGATTTTCTGTACTGTCTAAATATGCAAAGACAGAATCGGTATTCAATGAGCCGGCCCGCAATTGAGAATAACGCCAACGAACAAGTGTTTTATAGTTTGGATCTTCCATGAGTCTTCTCCACCAATGCATAGGCGAGCCCTCATTTGTTCCGTAATTTATATATAACCAGGTATTTGTTGCAAGTCTTGCCGGTGCATAATCAACATTCCCGTAACACAAATCAAAATCCCACAAAGGTCCGGCCTTAAGTTTTCCCCCGTCAGAAATATTCTCCTTATGAAAGAAGGTGCTGTAACGATATCCATCCACATTATTGGATAATTCCTGAATGATTTCAAACTCAGCAAACGAATATTCATCCAGATACGCTCTGAATCCTTTAACCGGATCCTTAAAATTCGTGCCATTGAGAGCAGATTCCAGATCGGTAAGATATTTTTTAATATATGTTTTCTGAGCCGGGACAATATCTTCAGACTTAGGGTACACATAGCTGAAATCATAATGCCGTGCATTAAAGTAACTGGTCAGCGGAATAGTCCTGAAATAGTCGTTTGTTGTGAGTCCATCGAGTTTATCTACCTTAATAATATACCCGCCGGTAAGAGGATCATCAGCAATTTCTTCGGGCAATAGTTTATCAATATTCACCCGATCCTTATCCCTTTTTATTTTTTCAACAAGCAGATAGACTCCCCTGTAATCCCCATTAAGATATAATTCGCACCATCTGGTCCCGGGTTGCCATTCCCCCATTGTATTTCCAAGGTAGTAAGTAAGCGGGTTCCGCATAAGCGATTTATCCGAAAAAGGAGCACTCAGTATCCAATCACTTTCTTCAGGCATTCCGAGAAGGCTAACCGCAGAATCCTCTCCAAGGGGAGTCCGGGTTTCAAATCCGTATCCCTTTTTCTCGAATCCTTGTGAACTCTGTCCCCTGACTTCAATTCCTATATTACCTTCATAATCTGTTCCGGCATCATTTAAATCATTTAGTTTTCCTTCCCCGTTGTTAATAATTTTTATCCAGGCGTCTATCTTTGGCTCATTTTGGATATAGCCACCCCATGTATCAATCACCACCAGAGGTAGGTGGGATGTTACCGAAACGGGTGCCACAAACCAGGCTGGCGGCGAACGAAAACCGGTAGAAGTATTGCTGAATCCCCCGAAAAAATAACTTGTTGAAGAGAGATCGGATGATGTTGCCTGATGATTATGAAACTGCACAGCAAAGGTATTTGTCCCATTCCTCAATGCTGAAGCAAGTTTGGTTTTGTTGACAGGAAACCGGATTGGAATCGCACCGGAAGCAGCCGCGGGTTCAAGAGCATTGACAGAAGTAGCATTATAGGCGGGTCGAATATCCACGGTACCAATATTTGCACGTGCAATCTCAACTCCATTCAGATAGGCAACAAAAGCATCATCGTAGTCAATGAAAAGTATAGCCGATACAAGTTTTGAAGCATCTGCTACCGTAAAATTTTTCCGGATGAAAACCGAGATAGTTCCCAAAGGAAGAATAGTATTGTCATCATTGTCTCCATATCCAAAACCTCCCTGCCCGCTATTCCAGGCAGCATCATTAAACTCCGGATCGGTCCAGTTTAATGGTGGTTCAGAAACAGGAACAGTATATTTCCAGGTATCAGCAGCGTCAATAAGATTCTCCCAATGGTCAGGCGTCTGAGCAAAGGCTGACATAGAAAGCAGGAAACACGGGAGATATATTAGTTTACTCAGATTCACGATATCAGATTATACAAAGATTACATAGAAAATAGTTTCTGCGTACTACGAATGCTTACATACAAAGCCTGACTCTGTTCAACAGTTTACTCATAATTAAATCTGGCTTGTTTATCCGGATGGAATATCACCAGATTACAATTTCACAAGGTAGTAAAATTATGGTGTCATTCGTGTCAACAGCAAGTGTTATACATAGTTATTTACTATAAGGTTGTATTTAACTGTGGGTATTTTCAAAAACAAAAGGTCTGGCAATCAGCTATAAACCTATCTGGAAAGGATTATTGAAACCTGAGTCACTGAGTTTGCCGTCTGTGACTGTGTCCACCCGGGACCGTTTGTGAGAAGCCGGATAGCTTCATCGGAAAATTCTACACCAGGGCTCTGAATGGCTTTTATTTCGATTGGCCTTCCGTTTTCATCAACCAAAAATTCCAAAACAACTTTTGCTTTAGAAATGCCTGAACCGGATTGCGGGAAAATCTGATTATCACGAATATATCTTTCAAAAGACTTTTGACCATCAAGTGGCACGGAATATATCGGATCTATGATCTCAATGGAACCTGCCCGTGCTTCTTTTCTTTTGGTTCCGTAACCGGTAACAACAACTTCAGAAAGTGATAATTCAGAGGGATGCAAAACTATATTCAGATCATTTCCCGCATCGGCAAGAATTTCCTGCTGTTCCATACCAATAAAAGAAACCCGGAGTGTTACAGTTGAGTCACTGGAAGAAGGAGTTGGAAGTTCAAATGCACCTTCTAAATCTGTTACGGTTCCGGTTGAGGTTCCTTTTATTACTACGCTTGCTCCCATAACAGGCTTGTAATCGTCAGAAGAAAGTATTCTCCCTCTGAATCCCTTTTCATCTTTAACAGGCGATATGGTTTCCGCTCTGCCTGTAATGGATACTCCGGCGGCAGCTTTCATTTCAGTTGTTTCCCTTTTCTCAAAACGTTCTTCGCTTACAATTTCTGCTATTTCCGGCATTATATCAGAATCTGCCACAAAATCAATACTTTGTTCCTGAATTTCGGCAGGAACAGAATCAAGTTCAACATCCTTTACCGTCAGGTCATTTTTTACAATAATGTTTCCGGACTTTTTTGATTCGACAGGCTTTGATATTTCAGGTTTTGCGAATATTTCAATTTGTGGTTCAGGGATCGTTTCAACATCTGCTTTAGCCTGATCGGATTCAGAAATAACCCTGCCTTTTTGCTGATCAGATATTTTACGACTGGCTGCGTAATAGAAAACGAGTGATACGCTCAGTATCAGAGCAAGCCCGGCAGCATAGCGAAACATGATATACCTGCCGGATGGTTTCGTTTTATGATGCAAACGGGATTTCAATTCCCTCAGGTCAGAAGAGCTATCCTTTTCCGATACGGATGAAAATCCCTCCTCTGCTTCAGATTCGAAAGAATCACGAAGAAGGTTTTTTTCAAAGGCATTCCTTTCCCTTTCCGTCATCTTATTGGCAGAATACCTGAGAAAATCTTTCTCTGAGTTTACAGTATGTTTAGCTTTTTCAGACATTTTTGTTTTCAAGACAAATTTTCAGGTTTCTTTTTGCATTTTGCAACAGGCTCTTTACTTTTTTTTCATCCATTCCGGTCATACCCGATATCTCCCTGTACGACTTATTCTCAAAATAAAACAAGCTGACACACATCATCTGCTCCCTTTTCAATTTCTCAATGCAGTTTTGAAGTGCAGGATTGTTTTCAAACGATTCTTCATCAATAGGATGCGGATCTTCTTCATATTCCATAAAATTTTCCGGATCCTTTTCCCAAAGTTTGATTTTCTTTTCAACTGATTCACGGGATCTTATTTCCATAAGACAATGATTCTTTGAAATCACATACAACCAGGATTTAAAACTCCTTATCTCATATTCCGGAGTACGAATCAGTAACTTTTCAAATATCTGCATAACAGCATCTTTTGCTTCTTCCCTGTTTCGCAGGTACTTCAGGCATACACCATATACAAGGTGCATATAGCGGGAATACAGCTCACCCAGATATTCAGAATTACCGGAACTGTGAAAAAGCCTGAATAATTCATTATCGGGCAAAGATTTTCTGTTTCCGGCAAAGAGAGTTAACAATGGCAACTGGATTTTATGCAAGGTAAAAAAAAAATCAATTTTTTATGGAATCAGGTTTTTGAATGCATCTTCTTAGTAAATGTCGAACTTAATTCAAAAACCATGAAAACAATTCTTTTAAGTTTAGTATTCCTGTTAGGATCAATAATTTTTATTTCGGCCGATACTGCAAGAGAGATAACCGGCCAGGTAACCGACACGGGAGGAACTCCAATAGTTGGAGTAAGCATTGCAATACAGAATAGCAACCGGGGTACTATTACGGATTTTTCCGGCAAATACCGCATTTCAGTTCTGCCTGGGGATAAAGTTCTGGTATATTCATTCATTGGTTATGATAGCAAAAGCATTGCTATTAATAATCAATCTGTTATTAACGTCGTTTTGACTGAATCAGTACTTACCCTGAACGAGGTTGTTGTAACAGGCTATGGTTCAACCGCACACAAAAGAGCCGCAGCATCCGGTACCATTAATGGAAAGATGGATTTTGCATGTGCTGAAATGATGTATCCTGTAGCCGATCAGGATTGGAACACAGAAGGATATTCTGCTGTCCATGAAAACGGGTACAAAGATGTTCTGAACGCACCCCTTTCAACTTTTTCAATTGATGTTGATAAAGCATCCTATGCCAATGTACGCCGTTTCATTAATATGGGACAATTACCACCTGTAGATGCAGTTAGGATAGAAGAAATGATTAATTACTTCAATTATGATTATCCGGATGCAATGGATGAACATCCCTTTTCTGTATCTACGGAATTATCGGCTTGTCCGTGGAATAAAAGTCACCAGTTACTTCATATAGGTTTGAAAGGTATGAGTATCGATAAGAGGGAATTACCGCCATCGAATCTGGTTTTTTTATTGGATGTATCCGGATCGATGGAAGATCCCAATAAATTACCCTTATTAAAAAATGCTTTTCAGATGCTGGTTAAAGAACTCAGATCTCAGGATCGGGTAGCAATTGTTGTATATGCCGGAGCAGCAGGTTTAGTTTTAAAGTCCACACCCGGAAATCAGAAAGAGCTTATTTTAAGTTCTCTTGAAAAACTTCAGGCAGGAGGTTCTACTGCCGGAGGACAGGGTTTATTGCTGGCATATAAAACAGCTTCGGAGAATTTTATTGAAGGCGGGAATAACCGAATCATTCTGGCTACGGATGGCGATTTCAATATCGGAGCATCGAGTAATGCGGAAATGGAAAGATTAATTGAAAAGGAACGCGAAAAAGGCATTTTCATAACAGTATTAGGTTTTGGAATGGGCAATTACAAGGATGATAAGATGGAGATTATTGCCGACAAGGGAAATGGTAATTATGCATATATTGATAATATCCAGGAGGCCCGTAAAGTTCTGGTAAGTGAGTTCGGAGGAACTCTTTTCACCATTGCAAAAGATGTTAAGTTTCAGCTTGAGTTTAATCCCCGGAGAGTAAAAGCATACAGATTAATCGGGTATGAAAACAGATTGTTAAATAATGAGGATTTCAACGACGATAAGAAAGATGCAGGTGAAATGGGATCCGGTCATACCGTAACAGCCTTATATGAACTTATTCCAACCGGTAGTGATGAGAATACAGGTAAGGTGGACCCCCTGAAATATCAGGAGAACTCTGTTAAACCGAAGCCTTCAGATGATGCTGAATTATTGACTGTGAAAGTCCGTTATAAAAAACCGGATGGAATTACGAGTATGCTGTATGAAAAAGCTGTACCGGGAAAGATTCTGGATTTATCAAACACATCCGATAACTTCAGGTTTTCAGCAGCGGTTGCCGAATTTGGCCTCTTACTCCGGGATTCGGAATTCAAAGGATTTGCATCATTTGAACAATTACTTAGTCTGGCGCAAGGTGCCAGAAGTAATGATGATGAGGGATACAAAGGAGAGTTCATTAAGCTTGTGAAAACTGCAAATAGTCTTAAAGATATGCGCGCAGAAAACGCTGAACAGTAGGGATTCATTCTTTCTTTGTTCAATGTCCCAAAAATTAGAGTTATTGCAATTCCAATCATACAAGTTTTTATAAATAAAAAAAGTAAGCTACAGATTTAAATTTATAATTTTGTGCAAGAATCTGTGGCTTGCTTTTTTTGAAGAGGAAGAATAGACCAATCTTTTATCGCCAGAAATAAAAAAGGAGTCTACGCAAACCGACTGTTAATAACAAATACTTTAACATCTGTAAATATCTTATAGGATTATTCAAGAATAGTTGTAATTTCGAATATTGTCTCGTAAAAATCACTGGTATTAAAGTTCGTTATCTATGAGTACGAAATCAGTAGGAGAAAATAATAAGCTGAGTAAGCTCTTCTATATTCTTTCCGGAATTTTTCTGGCAAATGTGATTCTTGCAGAACTTACAGGTGTAAAAATCTTTTCCCTGACTAATTTTTTGGGCATCGAGAATTGGTCTTTGCCATTTGGTGATGGAGAGGTGCTGGATTTGAATATGAGCGTGGGAATACTCATCTGGCCTTTTGTCTTTATTCTTTCGGATATTATTAATGAATATTTTGGAAAAAGTGGTGTCCAGAGAATTTCCATACTGGCTGCCATCATGGTATTATATTGTTCTGTAATAATTTATGTAAGTACAAAGCTTCCTCCGGCAGCGTTCTGGCAGGAACTTAACGGGGTGGATGCTCATGGACAAAAGCTCGATATCAATTACGCCTATACCTTAATTTTTACTCAGGGGATCGCAATAATTGCAGGGAGTATTACCGCCTTTCTCCTTAGTCAGTTTGTTGATGCTTATACATTTCACTGGATCCGCAAAATTACCGGCCATAAGAAACTCTGGTTAAGAGCTACCGGTTCGACGGTAGTTTCCCAGCTTATTGACAGCTATGTAATTCTCACTGTTGCCTTTTATATAATGGGAAAATGGAGTTTTGTTCAGGTCTTGCAGGTTGGGACCATGCAATACCTTTATAAAGTAAGTTTTGCCATTTTACTTACACCGCTTATTTACCTTTTTCATTACATTATCGACACTTTTTTAGGCGACCAGAAAGCTGAAGAAGTTATTGAAAAAACGAATAAGGAATGGTGATTTTTCAGGGGAATCAATTTCAAAACACTTTTTAGACAATTTGTATCTGAGTTAATTATTATGAAATCATAGTCTGAACAACACTTTTATCCATTGGTAATCAAAAAAAGGGGTATAAGTTATTAAAACAGTTGGTTCATGGAATAATGTGCATGTCAGTTAGGTTTATTTGAAAGTAATCTTTTATTTTATGAAAAAAACATAATTGTTTTCAGGTAAAACTAAAATTATAAAAGCATGAAAAAATCAGGACTTTTTTTAATGGTATTTCTTGTACCGCTTTTGTTCCAGGTATCTTGTAAAAAAGAGGAAACTCCCCCACCTGCGCCTACATATAAAACACCTACAGCTGCTGCCAGGAGTGAAATTGTTGTAATTCCTGATGCATTAAAAGCAAAGGCAGATGCGGGTGAAGATATCGGAGCTGTCATCGCTGTTTCTTATATGGGACTTGCTAATGCAATCTCAGGTTTCAGCACCTCTTTTGAGGTTCCTGAGGGAGCTGAAATTCAGGGTAAGAAAAGCGGTTCAACCGTTTATTTTTGGACTTATGGAGGTGGCTATAGTTATTGGATGACCTATGAGGAATTAAGTGATAAGTACACATGGAAATACGAGTGGCAGTTTCCTGACTCGCCCCGGTTTACCTATATTTCAGCGGAAGAAGCAAAAAACGGCAAAAATGGCAGCTGGACAATCTATAATCCTGAAACGCCTTCCAGTTATATCTGGACATACAATTGGTCGATAAATGCAATTAATTCATTTATTGCCAGCCTCATGTGGAACGAAGGTGATGATCTTGCATCTTTTGATGTTGTGGGAAATGCCGATAACAGTGGCAGTTTTAAATATTATATTGCATCGGTATTAAAGGCAGACATCGTTTGGAGTGCAAATGGTTCCGGCACTTACTGGATTGATGGTGATGGAGGAAGTGATTTAGCAGGAAGCTGGACAGCAAAATAAAACTCTTCTGAACCCAATATTTAAAAATGTTATTCTGTTTAAAAAGCTCCGGATAAAAACCGGAGTTTTTTTTGCAGTAAAAGATAATATATCAATACTTAAAAAAAACGCCTCAATCCATTACAGACAAAGGCGTTTCAATCATTTTAATGTGGGCTATACTGGATTCGAACCTGTGACTTCTACCCTGTCAAGGTAGCACTCTAAACCACTGAGTTAATAGCCCTTTACTTTTTTACAAAAATAGCAATTTCTTAGTATATCTATTCCGATTTCTGCCTAAAGGACAGCAATTCTTCCGTTTTCTACATCCGGGCTGTATAGCTTCTTTAAATCCTTGTTTTGAAAATTGAAGCTTAAAGAAAAATAAAATAGCTGGGTCTTGTTGAATTCCGAATAGTCAACCTGAGTACCAAAATCATATCCCCTGAAATTCGTGTTTAAGAAGTTTTGCGGATAATATTTGAATTTCAGATTAATACCTTTTGGGAACTGGATGCCTGCAAAAAGAGATGGATTAAAGCGCTTCGTGCGGCTGCTAAACCATTCTCCCTGTTTTACTTTGTTTCCGCTTATATATTGCTTCTGTTTGTAATGAAAAAAAAGCTCATATTCAGCTCCCCCATACAGATAGGTGTGGTTTTTAAATGATCCCAATTTTAGAGCCAGCGGCACACCAAGAGAATACGTTCTTCGTTTTAGAACTGTATTTCCATCGTCGGTAACAATTCCGATATTCCGGATTCCATAACCGCTGAAAAAACCCAGATAATTTGTAAAATCATAATGAAAATTTTGCCCTCCATGAAAAAAAAGAGTAAATCTCATTTTTGTAGGAATATCCAAACCCAGTCTTTCAACATCAGAAAATGCAAATATTAATTCTCCGCTGTTTTCCCTTGAAAACTGGGCATTAGTGTCTAACCTCCCTGCAAAAAGAGAAAACAAAACAACCAGAAAATAAAACCTAATCATAATTTAAAAGTATCAAAAATATTTTATGTTTATTTACTTTTTTCAAATACATGGAAAAATTATCCTCTCGATATAATCTTCCGGGCCAGTGTCTCTCCAATTGAAAGTGAAGCCGTTGCCGCCGGGGATGGGGCATTCAGAACGTTTATAACTCTCTCATCTTCGCTTATAAAAAAATCGTCAATCAATTGGCCATTCCTGTCGCATGCCTGCGCTCTTATTCCGGCTCCTCCGGGAACCAGATCATCACTGACAATTTCAGGAATGAGCCGCTGTAATGCCTTTGTAAAAGCATGTTTGTTATACGATCGGTAATACTCACCAAGTCCCATCCGGGTATACCGGAGCATTACTTTTTGAAAACCGGGCCAGGATAACGAATCCCATAAATCGGGAAACGAAATATCTGTTTTCTTATATCCTTCTCTTTTAAATGCAAAAACAGCATTGGGACCTGCCTCAACCCCACCCTTCATCATCCGCGTGAAATGTACTCCCAGAAAAGGAAAGTTCGGATCCGGTACCGGATAAATCAGATTTCTGACAAGGTATTCCTTTTCAGTTTTTAGTTTATAATATTCGCCACGAAACGGAATTATCTTTAATAAAGGTTTTTGGATAGAAAACGCTGCAATCCTGTCGGAAAACAAACCGGCAGTGTTAACAACAAGCCGGGTGGTAAATGTCTTGTTGATTGTGGTTACCAGTGCATCACCGGTTCTGAAGGTAATGTCCTGTACTTTGTGGTTTGTAAATATTTCCCCGGAATATTTCTCAACGAAAATTCCGGCTATTTTCTGACATACTTTTTTATAATCAACAATTCCGGTATAAGGCACATGCAAACCCGCTATACCATTAACATATGGCTCATAATCATTAAGTTCCCTCTTATTTAACCTCGCAATTCTATCGAGTCCGTTTGCCAGTCCCCTGTTATATAAATTCTCCAGGCCCGGAAGTTCATTTGGGTGTGTAGCCACGATTATTTTCCCGTTTAATTCAAAAGGGATATCGTTTTCCTTACAAAAATTGATGAGATACCGGTAACCACGGAGGCAATTTTCAGCTTTCAGACTACCGGGTTTATAATAAATACCGGAATGAATTACTCCGCTATTGTTACCGGTTTGGTGTAAGGCTGGTTCATTTTCCTTTTCGAGAATACAAATTTTCAGCGAAGGATTTAATTCTTTGGATTTAAGCGCTGTAGCTAATCCAACGATTCCCCCGCCAATAATGACAACGTCAAAATTCATCCCTGTGAAGACTAATATATTCGTTAATTACATCTTCATAAAGATTTGCCAGTTTCTTTACAATCGGGTGTTGGGGGTTATTCGGCCAACGGCCGAAGTGATCGGGCAATACA
>CAYOLQ010000001.1:67895-111386 GCA_964404825.1 uncultured Chitinophaga sp. | reverse complement strand
TCGGGTGCTGGGGGTTAATAAGAGAATCGCCAATTTTTGAAACAGGCAGAATTTTTGCGGATGTTCCGGAAAGAAAAACGGCATCTGCATTAAGAAGGAAATCACGCTTATAAACTTTTTCTTCCAGTTTAATTTTATTGGCATCACAAATCGCAACTATTTTTTTACGAGTAATACCTTCAAGAACTAATTCTTTTGGAGCTGTGTAAATTAAATTATTTTTGACAACAAACAGGTTTGACTGACTTCCTTCAGTTATGGTACCGTTTTCGCTTTCAAGAATAAGTTCATAAAGCTTTTTCTCCTCTTTTATAACCGCAATTTCAGCTTTATAATTTGCAAACCAGTTTTTCACTGAAGGATTGGGGCGATCGAACTTGAATATTTCAGTTGAAACTCCATTTGTATAAACCTCATCTTCAGGATAATAGTAAGGAACCGGGTATGCCATAAATGTTTTTTCCCATTCTCCGGTACCAAAGTGAAAAACAAATTTCAGATTCCCTGAAGTCATTTTATTTGCACGAATGAGCCGGAAAAGTAACTTTTTCATTTCCTGGGCGTTCACAAATGGCCGCAGATTTGATTTTCTGGCAGATTCCTCCAGCCGTATCAGATGATCTTCAAGAAACAGAACGACACTATCCTTAATTCTGACAACTTCATAGAAATTGTTTCCTTTTGAAAGAAACGAATTATCAAATTCATAATCTTCCCGCAGATCATTCCCCCGCAAAAAATATTTACCCTGTATAGTTCCCATTGTAAAATTTATTTTCGCAAAAGTACATACAAAATAATTAACCTTATACCCGAATTAAAAACAATCGGATTAATAAGCTGAAAAAACAAAACACCCGGATTGAAAAAAAATTCAAATCCGGGTGCCAATATACGAGAAAGCGGAATCTACTCGTACTTTAAGGATTCGGCAGGGTTTAGGCGGGAAGCTTTATAACTCTGCCACGAAACAGTAATCATTGCTGTAAACATAGAAACCAAAAACGCAATGATAAAAAAACCTGCTCCGATGCTTATTTTATAATAAAATCCTTGCAACCATTTATCCATAAAATACCATGCGAAAGGAAATGCTATCAGGTTTGCAATAATAACCCAACGACCAAAATCGATTAGAAACATTCTAACAACCTGTCCGGATGAGGATCCCAATACCTTTCTCAAGCCTATTTCCCGGGTTTTTTGCTGAGTTATAAACGAAGAAAGGCCAAGTAAACCTAATGCGGCAACAAAAAGAGTTAATAGTGTAAAAACCTTAAATATTTTACTTATTGCATACTCTTCTTTATAATACTCGCTTATTGTTTCGTTAAGAAATTTGTATTCAAAAGGGAAATAAGGATTAAACATTTCCCGCGTTTTTTTAATCCATTCCAAAGCCAGTTCTTCAGATCCGGGTTTTATCCTTATGCTCAGATTTCCAAAAAAATCACTATTTGTAGTCAGAAGAAGGACCATAGGTTCAATCGGATTATGGAGGGAATTGTAATTAAAATCCTTTAGAACACCAATAATTTCTCCATCCATACCTGCTGTACCATCTAGATTTAAGCGATTTTGTAGTCTTTTCCCGAGGGGCTTCTCATGCCAGTTAAATTCACTGACGGCTTTTTCATTAATTACAAATGCTTTATCTGCATCGGTTCCCATTTCTTTAGAGTACAATCTGCCGGTATCCAATCTGAATTCCATCATTTCCAGATAATCATAATCAATAAAGAAGTTATTAAGTACCTGTTCCTCCATTGCCCCGCCTTGTCCTTCAACTCTCATAACATTTTTGCTGACATTTTGTCCGGGATATGATGTTGATGCTCCGGTTCCAAGAATCAGGGGGCTCTTTTTTAATTCCTGTTTAAAAGCCTCAAGATTATTTCTAAGGGTGGAATCTCTCATGCTCACAATTACAACGTCGTTTTTATTAAAACCCAGATCTTTATGTCGCATAAAATTGAGCTGACCGGTAACAACCAGGCTTCCTGTAATCATAAAGACAGATATTGCAAATTGCATCACAACAAGGAACCTCCTGAATGCAGCTCCCGCTTTATCATTAACCGCAACTCCCTTTAAAATTTTGACAGGATCAAAAGAAGACAAATAAAATGCAGGATACAGACCGGACAAAAGTCCTACAAAAATCGTAATACCAACCAAAAATAAGGAAATGGAAGGGGATAAAAGATTCAGGAGTGTAAACTGTTTTGAGGAAAACTCATTAAACAATGGCATCACAAGAATGATTAACAGGGCTGCTATAATCATTGCAGCAAGGGATAGTAAAACAGATTCTCCTAAAAACTGATTAATCAGCAAACTTTTATGTGCCCCTGAAACCTTGCGCATTCCCACTTCTTTTGCTCTTCTGGCTGATCGCGCAGTTGAAAGATTCATATAATTGATGCTGGCAATTACAAGTATGAAAATTCCGACAAATCCCAGAATATACAAATAGGATTTATTTCCGGTAGGTTGATCATATTGCAGATTAGTGGAGTCGTAATGTATTTCTGAAACCGGAGTTGCCATAAGAGTAAAGCCTCCGCTTATCTGGTCGCCAAGTTCCTTCATATATTTATCATAGAATGAAGGAAACTTATCGAAAATCGTCTGAAATTCAGTATTTGGTTTGAGTTTTACAAAGCTATAAACATTAATATTCCAGAATGAGCCTGCGCTTCTGTCGTTAAACCGTTCAAGACCGATTCGCTGTGCAATTGTTGCGCTCGAAATTAAACCATTATAGCGCAGGTGATTATTCCATGGTAAATCCCTGAAAACTCCCTTTATTGTATATAGCTGATTATCATTAGTTTTTATTGTCTCTTCCAGGACATCTGTTTTTCCAAAATACCGTTTTGCAAGAGAAGATGAAATAACAATTGTATTTGGTTCTACGAGAGCTTTTTCAGGATCCCCTTTAATAAATACAAGAGAAAATACATCAAACAAAGTACTGTCGGCATAATACACTGAATCCTCCTGAAAAAATTCCTGATTTCTTTCAAAAAACAGGGCGTCTGCCGGGAATAAGCGTGTATACGACTCAATTTCAGGGTACTCATCCATCAATGTTGGAGCCAGGGGAAACTGTGTTATTGCAAACTTGTCTTCCTTTCCCTTTATGTTAAAATTGGCTTCCAGACGGTAAATCCGTTCATAATCTTTGTAATTCTTATCATAATCCAGTTCATCATGGATATATAAATAGATCAGAAATGCAGATGCTAAACCAATTGCAAGTCCGAACAGGTTAATAAAGGAATAAAACAGATCCCGCTTAAATGCCTTTACTAAAGTTGTTAGATAATGTTTGATGAGCGACATAAGATAAAGTTTAAATTGCTTTTCGAATATTTTCAGTTACGATTTGTCCATCAAAAAGATTAATTATTCTGTCTGCTTTCTCTGCGTCTTCAGGCGAATGAGTAACCATAATAATGGTTGTCCCATCCTGATTGAGTTGTTTTAGCAGGTTCATTACCTGTTCGCCATTATCAGAGTCCAGATTTCCAGTTGGTTCATCGGCAAGAACAAGTTTGGGATTGTTGACAACCGCTCTGGCGATAGCGACTCTCTGCTGCTGGCCTCCGGATAACTGCTGAGGGTAATGTGATTTGCGGTGCAGAATATTCATTTTCTCCAGAATTGCCTCGGCTTTAAGTTTACGTTCCTTAGCTGAATAGCCCAGATAGTATAATGGTAATTCAACATTCTGGGATACTGTCAATTCTTCAATCAGATTAAAACTCTGGAATACAAAGCCGATATTACCTTTTCTTAAATTTGTCCTTTGGCGTTCTTTAAAACCGGATATCTCATTTCCATCAAAGAATATAGTTCCGGAGGATGGTTCATCCAATAATCCAAAGATATTTAGAAGAGTTGATTTACCACAACCGGAGGGGCCCATTACTGCAACAAATTCACCGGATTTAATCTCCAGATCTATGTTTTTAAGAGCTGTTGTTTCAACTTCAGAGGTTTGAAAAACCTTACATAAGTTTTTGGTTATAAACATTTCGTGAATATTTGAATTAATAATACTGCATTAGTAAAATATTAATTCTATGACGACAGCATCCTATCATAAGTTACACAAGCAGCGGGCATTTTTTAATACTACCTGAAAGATTAGTTAAATCAACCTGATTTCATAAAAATACCCTGCAGGAAACTGCTGGAATTTAAGGCATGCGTCATTGGTTGCTGCCTCAATAACTTATGCAAAATGCAGCAGGGTGGCGCAAGCGTGCAGAAACATTGTCGAAAATGCTAATCGGTAAATGTGCAATAAATTCAAAAAACTCTTTAATGCAACTAAATTAATCATATAATTGTCTATTTCTTTTGGTTAACTGAATATTTTAAATTTTTTCAACATCTTTGTGGAGATAAATGTTTTTTGTCTAAAGCGCAATTTCCGTTTATGTTGCTCATTTATAATTATATAATATGTATTTTTGGTGTTGAATATTCAATTATTTTAAAATAGTTGAGTAAAGAGTCTGAAATAAGTAAATTGCAAATTACTAAGAAACACAATTGAATAATGGGAAAATTAGTATTTTTTGTAGACGATGACAAAATGATTCTGAATTTGTTAGAATACACTTTAAAAAACAGGCAGGATTATGATGTAAAGATTTTTTTCTCGGGGGAAGAGTGTATAGAACATTTGGACTTAAAACCCGACCTGATTGTATTGGATCATATATTTAAGTCAAATGGGAATTCAAAGAAAAACGGACTTGAGATACTAAAAGAGATAAAACACATAAATAAAAAGCTTCCTGTTATTATCCTAACAAGTCAGGAAGATGAAAAGCTTGAAAATGAATTTATTTCCAGTGGTGCTGCAAAATTTATTCCCAAAAATGATTATTTCATTGATGCTTTAATGGAGACCATAGAAAAGCAGATTTTTTAGACTGGATTTGGTTTCTGGCCCCTTATTTTTAAACTTCTCTCTGTACATCGATTAAATTTCTTTTTTTATTAAAAGATTAATTTATACTTTTGCACGATAAATTTTTTGGCTGTTGTGAAAGTTATGGATGAATATGATATTCCTATCCATGGATTAAAGGAAGGGATACACAACTATGAGTATGTTATAAATACTGGCTTTTTTGAGTATTTTGGAAACCCGGACTTACCTGGTGGTCACTTAAATTTGAGCCTTATTTTAAACAAACGGCCGCAGTTCATTGAATTGGATTTTCACTTTATCGGGACTTTAGATCTCATTTGCGACAGATGTTTAGACCTTTTTAAATTTAATATTGAAGTAAATGAAAAGTTATTTTTGCGTTTCGGTGAGAAATTTGAGGAGATAGATGATAGTGTAATTGTTATTCCCAGAGAAGAATCAAAAATAAATCTGGCGCAGTACATATATGAGTTTGCAGCATTAAGTATTCCTTATAAAAAATCACATCCGGAAAATAAGGAGGGCAAGTCTGGATGCGATCCTGAGATGATAAAGAAACTTAATGAGTTAAAGGTTGAAGAAACAAAATTGAAAAATATTACTGATCCCAGATGGGATAAATTAAAGAATTTAAATTAAATATTAAATAAAATGGCACATCCTAAAAGAAAGATATCGAAAACCAGAAGAGACAAAAGAAGAACCCATGATAAGGCAACTTCCCCGACTTTAACCACTTGCCCCACAACCGGTACTGTTCACAGAAGACATCGTGCATATTTTGTAGACGGAAACCTTTACTATAAAGGTAAACTGGTAATCGACAAGGAAACAGAAACAGTTTAACACACTTCTTTTCTCCAAAAGAAGCCTAAATTCTTTCATATGCGAATTGGTGTTGATATAATGGGAGGAGATTTCGCGCCCCAAACTACTGTTCAGGGTAGTTTTCTGGCTCGTGATCAAATACCAGAAGATGTTGAACTGGTTTTAATAGGAAACAGAGAATCCATTATCCAAATCTCAGAGGATAATGGATTTGATGTTAATAAGGTTTCAATCGTAAATACGAGCGAAATCATTTCAATGAGCGACCATCCCTATAAGGCTTTTACGACAAAAACCGACTCTAGTATTGTTAAAGGTTTTATGATGCTCAGAGCCGGTGAAATTGATGCTTTCTGCAGCGCAGGAAATACAGGGGCTATGCTGATTGGTGCCAGCAAAGTAATTACTCCTATTCCCGGAATTATCCGTCCTGCCATAACTGCAATTCTTCCTAATCTTTCGGGTACTCCCAATGTATTACTGGATGTGGGTATAAATCCTGACTCAAGACCTGATGTTCTCTATCAATACGCCATTCTGGGATCAATATACTCCAAAGTGTTATTCAATATCGATCGTCCGCGAATTGGTCTGGTTAACCTTGGAAGTGAAGAGGAAAAAGGGAATCTGGTTACCAAGGCGGCTTTTCAGTTAATGAAGGAAAGTAAAGATTTTAACTTCGTTGGAAATGTCGAAGGAAACGAATTTTTCAGCAATCAAAGAACTGAGGTATTAGTAACTGATGGATTTGTAGGAAATATAATTCTCAAACAGGCTGAGGGCTTTTACCATCTGGTGAGAGACAGAGGCATTGTTGATGATTATTTTGAAGAATTCAATTTTGAAAATTTTGGCGGAACCCCGGTTCTGGGAATAAATAAGCCAGTTATTGTAGGACACGGTATATCAAATGATATTGCAATAAAGAACATGATATTAAATAGTTGGACAGTTTGCAAATCAAATCTGATTAATAATATTAAAGCGGCTTTGGAATAATGACAAAAATACGCGCAGCAATTACAGGGGTTCATGGGTATGTTCCTGATTATATTCTAACCAATGATGAGCTAAGCACAATGGTTGATACCTCTGATGAATGGATAATGCAGAGAATAGGTATTAAAGAGAGAAGGATACTAAAGGAAGAAGGAAAAGCAACATCAGACCTGGGTGCTCAGGCTGTAAAAGGTCTTCTGAAGAAAACAAAAACAGATCCCAAAGATGTTGATCTCATTATATGTGCAACAATAAGCGGGGATATGCATTTTCCTTCTACAGCAAATCTTATTGCCTACAAAGCCGGGCTTATTAATTCCTGGGGATTCGATCTGGCCGCTGCATGTTCCGGTTTTGTTTTCGGACTGGAAGCAGCAACCAATTTTATTCAATCAGGAAGGTATAAAAAAGTTATTCTTGTTGGGGCTGATATGATGTCTGCTATAACCGATTATACTGATCGTACAACATGCCCGTTATTCGGCGACGGTGCTTCAGCAGTAATGATTGAACCAACCACTGACGATTTTGGAATTATTGATCATATTTTTGGTGTTGATGGATCGGGATCGAAGTATCTTCATATGAAAGCCGGGGGTTCACTACGTCCTCCCTCTCATGAAACCATCGACAATAAGGAACATTTTATTTATCAGGAAGGTCAGGCCGTTTTTAAAGTAGCCGTTTCAAAAATGGCAGATGTTTCGGTAGAAATAATGGAAAAACACAACCTGAAATCTGATGATATTGCCTGGTTTGTTCCTCATCAGGCCAACATGAGAATTATCGAAGCTGTTGCCAGACGCATGGGGCTGGAAAAAGAAAAGGTAATGATTAATATCGAACGTTTCGGGAATACAACCGCTGCAACAATTCCTCTTTGCCTTTGGGAATGGGAGCCCAAACTACGAAAGGGAGATAATATTATTTTGTCTGCTTTCGGAGGAGGGTTTACTTGGGGATCCATTTATCTAAAATGGGCTTATGATGGGCCTTCCAAGTAAGCATTCATCAGAAATGGATATCTGCCAGGCACTAAATACTAAAGTCTTTATCACTGAAGTATAAATAAATTCAGTAGAATCAAAATATGTATATTGCCCTTTTCATCATATTTTTTATAGATTTGTTCTTTATATCATAAATAAATTTATCTCATGGCAAAAAGTAACGAGGTTGAAAACCACACTATAAACCTGATTGGAACAGGCACAATGATTGAAGGAAATATAACAACAAATGGTGATATTCGAATTGACGGTAGTCTGAAAGGAAATCTTGCTACCAAAGGAAAAGTTATCGTTGGCGATACAGGAAAAATAAGTGGAGAGGTGAATTGCAGAAATTTTGAAGTTGAAGGATCGGTTGATGGAAAAGTTGTGGTTTCTGAATTACTTTCTCTCAGGGCAAAATCCAAGATTTTGGGCGATATCTCAACAAGTAAACTGGCTATTGAACCAGGCGCCGTTTTCACCGGAAAATGCGATATGTCAGGAAGTAATCCTAATCTGAATGCAAGCAAACCCGTCGAATCCAAATAAAGATAAACAATCCGGACTTCAGAGTTATGGCCGCTACTCAGGCCTGGCTTTCCAGATGGTCGTAATAATTCTGGCGTTTGTATGGGCGGGTAAAAAAATAGATGAAATATATTTTCAGGGACGTACAATTTTTATTATCGTATTATCTTTGATAGGTGTCTTTATAGCAATGTATGTCGTTTTAAAGGAATTCCTAAATATTTCAAAGAAAAAATGAAAGTTACTAAGTTTCTGGTACGACTTTTTCTGATTTTTATCGTTCTCAGTATCATTTTGTATCTTACCTATACCTTGTATTCTTTAGGGATTCCTTTTGATCAATCTGCATTTATCTTAACAGGCTCTTTTTTCATCAGTGTAATTGTTTTACTGGTCTTTTTCCGGGGATATTCTATCGGAGGAAAGTCCTGGCTTACTCATACACTTGCCGCAATTAGTCTGAAATTTATTCTTTACCTCTTCTTAATCATTGCTGTTTACTTTTTTTCAAAAAACCGTTCTTTGGAATTTATCTTAACCTTTTTTGTTATATATTTATCGTTTACATCATACCTATTGTTTTCATTGGTTAAACTACTGAAAACGAAAAACTTAGAAAAGTAAATGAATTGGTTTAAGGAATTTTCGAAGCAAATAGTCTTTGTATTTTTTTCTGGTTTTATCCTCTTGCTACCGGGACTGGCCTCAGATCATCCGGTTTCTGAAGAAAAAACTGCTCAGGAAAGTGAATTTGTTGCCGGTGAATTCATAATTGATCACATTAAAGATTCTCATGACTGGCATATCCTTACAAAAAAGAATGGGGAACATGTATCTGTTTATCTTCCTGTAATACTTTACAGCAAAGTTTCCGGATTAAACTTTTTCATGTCAGGAAAACTTGCTCATGGGCATACCTATAAAGGTTTCAAGCTATCCGAAGAAAGCGGAAAAATTATCGAAATAAGTGAATCCGGCGAAACTGTCGGGACTCCGCTTGATTTTTCTATTACAAAGACAGTTGCAGGAATGCTTCTGGCAGCTCTGGTAATTCTTTTGCTTTTTTTAAGAATGGGAAGAAAATATTCTAACACAAAAAACATTGTTCCCAAAGGATTCAATGGTTTTTTGGAACCCATGATTGTATTTATCAGGGATGAAATTGCTATTCCAAACATCGGGCAACATAAATATGAAAGGTTTATGCCTTATTTGTTAACTGCCTTTTTCTTTATTCTGGTAAATAATATAATGGGGCTCATTCCATTCTTTCCATTTGGCGCAAATGTAACAGGGAATATAGCGGTTACAATGGTTCTTGCGCTTATTACATTTCTAATCACACAGTTGAGCGGAACCAAAGATCATTGGAGACATGTATTTGCAACTCCGGGGGTACCTGTCTGGCTTGCTCCAATTATGATACCTGTTGAGCTTATAGGTCTTTTTTCCAAGCCATTTGCTCTTATGATTCGTCTCTTTGCCAACATTACAGCAGGTCATATCGTAGTCCTTAGTCTTGTAAGCCTTATTTTCATATTTAAAGCGTTATGGGTTTCTTCGGTCTCAATTCCTATGGTTTTATTTATAGACATACTTGAAATACTTGTTGCTTTTCTGCAGGCCTATGTATTTACATTGCTTTCCGCGTTGTTTATTGGACTTGCAGCAAAGGAACATCATCATGCATAAATTTTTTGTTTAATTTAAATTTTAATAATTATGACTGGAACATTAGCAGCAGTTGGAGCCGGGTTAGCCGTTATCGGTGCCGGAATCGGAATTGGTCGCATCGGTGGACAAGCAATGGATGCCATTGCCCGTCAGCCTGAAGCCGTTTCTCTGATTCAAACTTCTATGATTATTGCAGCCGCTCTTATTGAGGGAGTTGCTTTATTCGCAGTTGTTGTTGCCCTTATTGCATAAATCGAAAAAATAAGCCCGCAACGGTTGGTTGCTGGCTTATTTTATTGAATGACTAAAAAACAAAAATCATGGATCTAGTAACCCCGGGTATAGGATTGATATTTTGGACAAGTTTTATTTTTTTCCTTCTTCTGATCATTCTCAGGATATTTGCCTGGAAGCCAATTCTGAATGCAGTAAAAAACCGTGAAGCAAGCATAAAATCTGCTCTTGATTCTGCTGAAAAGGCAAAAGAGGACATGAAAAAACTCCTTGCTAAAAATGAAGAGATATTGCAGAAAGCCAGACTTGAGAGGGATGCTATGATGAAAGAAGCAAGAGAAGTTAAAGAAAAAATAATTACCGAGGCCAAAGAAAAGGCACAGCAGGAAGGAGCAAAGCTTATTGAGGCGGCACGACTAAATATCAGAAATGAAAAAAATGCTGCAATTGCTGAGATAAAATCTCAGGTGGCAATCCTTTCTGTTGATATCGCTGAAAAAATTCTCAGAGAGAAATTAGCTCAGAGTAAAGAGCAAGATGCTTTGATTTCCCGTTTGCTGGATGATGTAAAAATTAACTGAGTTCTGATATTATTATGAACGATAGCAAAATTTCTGTCAGATACGCGAAGGCTTTATTCCAGGCTGCTGAGGAGGCAAAGGTACTACCCCAGATAATGCAGGACATGGAGCTTATAATGAAAGTTTATGCACTTGCCGATTTTCGCGCTATTCTGGATAGTCCTGTAGTAAAAACCTCTGATAAGAAGAAAGTAACCCTTAAACTTTTTGGGGAACATGTATCAGAATTAAGTATGAATTTTATAAATCTGATGCTTACTAACAAAAGGGAGGCATATCTTCCTCATATTGCACGGAACTTCCGAACTATGTTTAAAACACATCAGGGAATTCTATCCGCAGAAATAGTTGTAAGCCAACATCCGGAAAAAGTACAGATGGAGAAATTCAGAAGCTTACTGAAAAAGACTTTTAATGCCGAAATAGAATTAACAGAAACGGTAAGGCCTGACATTCTTGGGGGATTCATCCTGAGGGTAGGTGACGAACAGTATGATGCAAGCGTTTCCTCCGGTCTTACAAAAATTAAGAAACAATTATTGGAATCATCATTTGTAAAATAAAATAATAAAATGGCTGAAATTAAACCTGCGGAAGTATCTGAAGTACTGAAAAAACAACTTCAGGGATTCAAAACCGGAATCGAACTCGAGGAAGTTGGGACGGTTTTACAGGTGGGCGATGGTATTGCCCGGATCCACGGGCTCTCGAAAGTCCAATCCAATGAACTGATTGAATTTGAAAACGGTCAGAAAGCAATCGTACTTAATCTGGAAGAAGATAATGTTGGAGCTGTATTATTAGGTCTTTCTGAAGAAATAAAGGAGGGAGATACAGTAAAACGAACAAAAAGAATTGCATCCATTCAGGTTGGTGAAGGATTACTTGGGCGAATCATTAATACCATTGGAGAGCCCCTTGATGGTAAAGGTCCTATAACCGGAAAACTTTATGAGATGCCTCTTGAACGTAAAGCACCGGGAGTAATTTTCCGTCAGCCGGTAAAACAACCATTACAAACCGGCATTAAAGCCATTGACGCAATGGTACCTATTGGCAGAGGACAACGTGAGCTGATAATTGGTGACCGGCAAACCGGAAAAACCTCCATTGCCATTGATACAATTATTAATCAAAAGGAGTTTTTTGATAAAGGCATTCCTGTTTATTGTATTTATGTAGCCATAGGACAAAAAGGTTCTACAGTAGTTAACCTCGCTAAAGTTCTTGAGGAAGCGGGAGCCATGGCATATACTGTAATTGTGTCCTCAACAGCTTCTGATCCTGCTGCTTTGCAGTTTTATGCTCCATTTGCAGGAGCATCCATCGGTGAGTTTTTCAGGGATACAGGTCGTTCTGCTTTAATAGTTTACGACGATTTATCTAAACAGGCAGTTTCATATCGCGAAGTGTCCCTCCTTCTTCGTCGTCCTCCCGGTCGAGAAGCTTATCCCGGAGATGTTTTCTATCTTCATTCAAGACTACTTGAACGGGCTGCCAAGATTATTGAATCTGATGAGATTGCACGAAGTATGAATGATTTACCCGAATCTATCCGTCACCTTGTAAAGGGAGGAGGATCACTTACGGCACTTCCGATTATTGAAACTCAGGCCGGAGACGTTTCCGCTTATATCCCTACAAATGTAATTTCAATTACTGATGGACAGATATTTCTGGAATCCAATCTCTTCAACTCAGGTGTAAGGCCTGCGATCAATGTGGGGATTTCAGTATCACGTGTTGGGGGAAACGCCCAGATTAAGTCCATGAAAAAAATTGCGGGCACCCTCAAAATAGATCAGGCTCAGTTCCGTGAACTGGAAGCATTTTCAAAGTTTGGTTCTGACCTTGATGCGGCAACTATTTCTGTAATTGACAAAGGGTCGAAAAATGTTGAAATCCTTAAACAAGGCCTTCATTCACCAATGCCGGTTGAAAAGCAGATTGCTATAATCTATTGTGGTACAAAAGGTCTGCTTAGTAATATTCCAATCAGTAAGATTAAAGAATTTGAACGTGAGTTCCTCGATCTTATGGAGACCAAAAACAAGGAAATCCTAAAAAGGCTTGCAAAAGGGGAAATCGATGAAGCTATTACCTCTGCTCTTGAAAAAACAGCTGCCGAAGTTGCTTCAAAATATGAATCAGTAAAATAAGGATAAACCTCTTCATTTAAATGGCTAACCTTAAAGAAATCAGAACCCGTATTGAATCTGTAAGCTCAACCAAGCAGATAACCAGCGCCATGAAAATGGTGTCGGCAGCAAAACTCAGGAGAGCACAGGATGCAATAACCCGTCTCCGGCCTTACGCTGAAAAATTACAGATGATAATCGAATCTGTAAGCGACAGTCTTAAGGATGATGAGGATTTCATATATGTAAGAGAAGGTAAGGAAATTAATAAGGTCCTTCTTGTTGTTATAACTTCAAACAGAGGACTTTGCGGGGCATTTAATGCCAATGTCTTTAAAAAAGCTATTTTTGTTGCCCATGAACAATACGGAAATCAACTAGCAAAGAATAATGTTGATTTCTATGTTATGGGTAAGAAGGCTGATGAATTTTTACGCAAAAGGAAATTTAAAGTAGTAAGGACACGGAACGAAATATTCGAGAGCCTCACTTTCGATAATGCTTCAGAAATAGCAAGCGGTATTATGGAACAGTTTGCTGCAGGAGAATATGACCGAATTCACCTTATTTACAATCAGTTTAAAAATGCTGCTGTTCAAATACTTACCGATGAGCAATTCCTCCCGGTAAAAATTACAGAAAAGCGGGATGAGGAAGGAAATATTCTCAAATCTTTTACCGATTACATTTATGAACCTTCAAAAAAAGAGATGGTTAAAGAACTGATTCCCCGTTCTCTAAAACTTCAGCTATATAAAGCTTTACTGGATTCTTTTGCCTCAGAACAAGGGGCCAGAATGACGGCTATGCACAAGGCAACAGACAACGCAACCGAAATGATCAAACAATATAAGCTCGATTATAATAAAGCCCGTCAGGCCAGCATTACCAATGAAATTTTGGAAATTGTTGGCGGAGCAAATGCGTTAAGGGGATAATTTACTTATACTCATCCCAGCTTTTAATCGAAATCTCATCAATGCTCATTTTGCAGAATGCAATAATAAATGCACTTGCAAGGCGGGCATTTGTTATAAGTGGAATATTATAATCAACCGCACTTCGGCGAATCATATAATCATTTGATAATTCAGACTTTGTAAGGTCCTTAGGAATATTAATAACAAGATCTATCATTTTGTTTTTAAGGTACTCAAGGGTATTAGGTTGTTTATCTTCGTCTGGCCAGTGCAGCGGAGTGGATTCTATACCGTTTAACTTAAGAAAATTGTGAGTTCCGAATGTTGCAAACAGATTATAGCCCTTTTCCTTTAATAAACGACAGCTATTCACCAGTTCTACTTTAGATCTCATTGGTCCTGTTGATAAAAGAATATTTTTCTTTGGAATACGGTACCCAGTAGAAAGCATAGCTTTAAGCACTGCATCATAAAAATTATCCCCAATACAACCAACCTCACCGGTTGAGGCCATGTCAACGCCTAAAACAGGATCGGCCTGTTTAAGTCTGGAAAATGAAAACTGCGGAGCTTTAATTCCAATATAATCCAAATCGAAAATAGATTTTGCCGGTTTCTCAACAGGAACTTTCAACATTACCTTAGTTGCGAGTTCAATTAAATTGGTTTTCAGTACTTTAGAAACAAATGGCATGCTTCTGGAAGCGCGCAAATTACACTCAATCACCTTTATATCATTATCCTTTGCCAGAAATTGAATATTGAATGGTCCGGATATTTCGAGATTGTCTGCCAGTTGTCGTGCAATTTTTTTGATTCTCCTAACAGTTTCAAAGTAGATTTTTTGGGGAGGGAAAACAATAGTTGCATCACCAGAATGCACGCCTGCAAATTCAACATGTTCAGAAATTGCATAAGAAAAAAGTTCCCCATCCCTTGCAACTGCATCAATTTCAATTTCCTTTGCCTGCTCAATAAATTCGGAAACAACAACAGGGTATTGTTTGGAAACACGGGCCGCAAGTTTAAGGAAATGCTCCAGCTCGTCGTTGTTCGACACAACATTCATTGCTGCACCGGAGAGAACATAGGATGGACGTATTAAGACCGGAAATCCAACTTTAGTTATAAATTCGGCAATTTCTGTCATACTGGTCATTTCCTGCCACCGGGGTTGATCAATGCCAAGCTTATCAAGCAAACTGGAAAACTTGTGCCGGTTTTCAGCATTATCGATCGAAATCGGAGACGTTCCCAGAATGGGAACATTCTGATTATAGAGACGAATCGCAAGATTATTTGGAATCTGCCCTCCCATCGACACAATTAGTCCCTTAGGATTTTCAAGTTCCACAATGTCCATAACCCTTTCGAATGACAATTCGTCGAAATACAGGCGATCGCAAACATCATAGTCAGTACTGACTGTCTCCGGGTTGTAATTTATCATTATAGAGCGATAGCCTTCATCGTTAACAGTATTTAAGGCATTAACGCTACACCAGTCGAATTCTACAGAACTTCCGATACGATAGGCACCGGAACCCAATACTATGACCGACTTCATATCCGACAAAAACTCGACATCATGAGTACTTCCGCTATAGGTGAGGTAGAGATAATTGGTCTGAGCCGGGTATTCAGCCGCCAAAGTATCAATTTGTTTAACATAGGGAACTATTCCCAGACTCTTTCTGAAATTTCTTACATTTACCAAACCCTCTTCCATTTCAGATCCCTTTAAAACCAGACGGGAAAGCTGAAAATCACTGAACCCGGTTACTTTCGCCTCCTTTAATAAGGCAACAGGAAGAGTTTCAAGACTATTGTATTTTTCAAGCCTGTTTTTTATCTTATAAATTCTTTCCAGTTTTTGCAAAAACCAATTGTCAATTTTTGTCAGATCATGAATTTTTTCTATGGAAAGACCCTTCTCAAATGCCTTCTCTATAACGAAGATGCGCATGTCAGTAGGTTCGTTGAGTTCTTTTTCAATATCTTCAAAAACCAGATCATGATTCCCGACAAATCCATGCATTCCCTGCCCTATCATCCGCAAACCTTTTTGAATAGCTTCTTCAAAAGTTCGTCCGATGGACATAACCTCACCGACTGATTTCATACTACTATCGATGAGTTTACTAACACCGGTAAATTTATTCAGGTCCCATCGGGGAATTTTGCAGACAATATAATCAAGAGAAGGCTCAAAGAAAGCAGAAGTTGTTTTGGTAATGGAGTTTTTAAGTTCATGCAGCCCGTAACCCAATGCAAGTTTTGCAGCAACAAATGCCAGAGGATAGCCTGTGGCCTTTGAAGCAAGCGCACTGGATCTCGATAGCCTCGCATTCACCTCAATAACCCGATAGTCTTCAGATTCCGGATCCAGAGCATACTGAACATTGCATTCACCAACTATTCCAATGTGACGGATAAGCTCAATAGCTATTTTACGGAGCTTATGATATTCGCTGTTTGTAAGGGTCTGGGATGGCGCAACAACAATACTTTCCCCTGTATGAATACCCAGAGGATCAAAGTTTTCCATATTACAAACCGTGATACAATTATCATATTTGTCTCTGACAACCTCATATTCAATTTCCTTCCAGCCTTTGAGCGATTCCTCAACCAGAATCTGGTGAGAATATGAAAATGCCTTTCTGGCTAGTTGAATAAGTTCATCCATATTATAGCAAAACCCGCTACCCTGACCTCCAAGTGTATATGCTGCACGGATAATTATCGGAAATCCAAGCACTTCAGCAGCTTTTTGAGCATCTTCAACAGAAGTAACCGCAATACTTTTTGGAGTGTCTACCTGTATTTCCTTTAATTTATTCACAAATTTTTCCCGGTCCTCAGTATCCATAATTGACTGGATTGGGGTACCCAATACTCTGACATTATTATCCTTAAGAATATTTTGTCTGAACAATTCAATCCCGCAATTCAAGGCTGTTTGCCCACCAAAAGACAGTAAAATACCATCAGGTTTTTCCTTTTTAATTACCTTCTCTACAAAATACGGAGTGATTGGGAGAAAATATATCTTATCTGCAATCCCTTCGCTTGTTTGGACAGTAGCTATATTTGGATTAATCAGTACTGTTTCAACACCTTCTTCTCTAAGTGCTTTCAGGGCCTGGGATCCGGAATAATCGAATTCACCTGCTTCTCCGATTTTAAGTGCTCCTGACCCCAGGAGAATAATTTTTTTGATTGATTTGTCCATTAAAAAGTATTGCTGAGTAGTTAAACGAATTATTTACCGGAACAAAAATAGATAAAAAAATCATATAAAATTGCTTTTTATCATATAGAATGTATAAATTTGCATAATTATTGTATATTTATGCATGAAAAATAAAGGCGATCGTTTACTAGCTGTACGAAGGTTAATCGGAAAGGAAAGGATTTCCAGTCAGGAAGAGCTTTTAAAGCTGCTTTCAGCTGAAGGATTTCATATGACTCAGGCAACTTTATCAAGGGATTTAAGGTATCTGAAAGTTTCGAAAATGCCTTCTGAAGACGATTCCTATGTATATGTATTACAGGAGCACGAAATGCGGCCTTCAGCAGAAATAAGATCAGGATTTCCGCTTAATGGTTTTTTATCTTTACGGTTTGTGCAGGGAATGGCTCTAATCCGGACTTTACCGGGATTTGCGAGTGGAATTGCTTCTGCAATTGATACAATGAACATTATAGAAATTGCAGGGACTATTGCAGGGGATGACACCATTTTGCTAATTCCGGCAGATGGAGTAAAAAGGGAAGTAATTATCAGGCATCTTTCGGAGTTTATTCCTGAGATGAATTCAAAAATTATCAAGTAACTGATGGGGAAAATAATTATAAAGTTTGCCGATACCTCGGATTTGGTATTTGTAAAAGATGTTGAAGGAGCGATTATTAAGGCTTCGGAACAAAAAGGCACAGGTATTGCCGTTCGTTCGCAGGAATATATTACTGGCAAAATTCTTGAGGGAAAGGCAATTATGGCCAAAACTGAGGAAGGCACCTGGGCTGGCTTTTGTTATATTGAATCCTGGGGACACAATCGTTTTGTAGCGAATAGTGGATTGATTGTTAACGAAGCGTATCGGGGAAATGGCCTCGCAAAATCGATTAAATCGAAAGCTTTTGAGCTTTCACAAATACTTTTCCCCGGAGCAAAACTTTTTGGTATCACAACAAGTCTTGCAGTTATGAAAATCAATTCCGATCTAGGTTACAAACCAGTAACCATATCGGAATTAACCGATGATGAAGAGTTCTGGAAAGGTTGTCAAACCTGCCCCTATTATGACATTCTTGTCCGGACAAAAAGATCTCATTGCCTTTGTACTGCAATGCTTCTTGATCCGGCAAAACAAGATAAAAAGCGAAATGCAGATTTGAAAACACAAAAAAAGTCGTTGTAAAGAATTAAACCCTGTATAAATTCCCATTTATGAAGAAAAAACTTGTTCTGGCTTACAGCGGAGGGTTAGACACATCGTTCTGCACTCATTATCTCAGTAACCAGGAGAATTATGATGTTCATACCGTAATAGTTAATACCGGAGGCTTTACTGATTCTGAATTAATTGCCCTTGAAGAAAAAGCAATAAAATTCGGTGCCATAAAGCATCACACTATCGACGCAACAGATGATTATTATAATCACTGTATCCGGTTTCTTATCTATGGCAATGTTATGCGCAACAGAAATTATCCGGTTTCAGTGAGTTCTGAAAGAAGTTTTCAGGCATTAAAAGTTATAAATTATGCCCGTGCCCATGAAATCAACACCATTGCTCATGGTTCTACCGGTGCAGGAAATGATCAGGTACGTTTTGAAGCAATATTTCAGGTTATGGCACCGGAAATTGAGGTTATTGCACCTATAAGAGACCTGAGACTCAGCAGGGAACAAGAAATAGATTACCTGATTAAGGCCGGGCTTGATTTTAACTTCGCTAAGTCCAAATACAGCATTAACCAGGGCCTTTGGGGTACCAGTGTGGGAGGTAAAGAAACGCTTACTTCTACACTTGAATTACCCGATGAAGCCTATCCGGTAAAGGACCTGAAACAAGGAACAGAGGTTTTAGAAATTGAATTTCTAAACGGGCAGCCATTGAAAATTAATGGTAAAGAATTTAAGAATCCGGTTAAGCTTATCCAGTATCTTGAAACAATCGCATCAGCATTTGGAATTGGAAGAGATGTGCACGTTGGAGAGACCATAATCGGGATAAAAGGGAGAGTGGGATTTCAGGCTTCTGCTGCATATATTTTAATAAACGCTCACTATTCTCTGGAGAAACACGTGCTTTCCAAATGGCAGCAGCACTGGAAAGAACAGTTAGGAAACTGGTATGGTATGTTTATTCATGAAGGTCTGTTTCTTGAACCGGTTATGCGCGACATTGAAAATTTCCTGATTAGCAGTCAGAGAAATGTAAGCGGTAAAGTTACAGTACGATTAAGACCATATTCCATGTCTGTTACTGGTGTTGAAACACCTAAGGATTTGATGAACTCTGGATTTGCAAAATACGGTGAAGAAATTGGTGCCTGGACCGGAGATGATGTAAAAGGATTTACAAAAATCTTTTCTAATCCAATGAAAATCTATTATACCGTCAACAATCACGAAAAACCTGATTTTTAAATACGCGAGTTATGAACTTTCAAAATACTAAAATAGCAATTATCGGGGGAGGTAATATCGGGGGAGCCATTACCCGTGGTCTCCTGCGGTCGGGTTCTGTACCTGCAGCAAATATAACCCTTACCAGAAGAACAATTTCAAAAATATCTGAATTCTCTGATTTAGGTGTAAGGGTTACAGATAACAATTCAGAAGCTGTTTCATCATCTGAAATAGTGATTCTCGCTGTATTACCATCTCAGCTTCTGGGTTTAGTAGAATCGATTAAAGAACAGATAAAGAAAGACAAACACATTATAGTTTCGGTTGTCACAGCATTCAGTTTGCAGGAAATCATTGCGAAATCAGATAGTGATGCTGCATTTATAAGAGCCATGCCAAATACTGCCGCTTCTGTAGGCGAATCAATGACCTGTCTATGTTCCAATACTGAACATCAGGATGCTCTTGAGAAAGTAAAAAATTTATTTGACCTGATAGGCAGCACACTGATTATTCCCGAAAATCTGATGTCCTCTGCAACAATTCTTGGAGCCTGTGGTATTGCTTTCTTTATGCGTTACATCCGGGCTGCATCACAGGGAGGAATACAGGTTGGATTTCATGCGGCTGATGCTCAGTTCATAGCAGCACAGACAGCCCGGGGAGCAACCAGCCTGCTTCTTGAATCAGGAAATCATCCTGAAAGAGAAATTGATAAGGTGACCACTCCGATGGGTTGCACAATAGCCGGACTTAATGAAATGGAGCATAATGGTTTAAGTTCAGCTTTGATAAAAGGTATTGTATTATCTTATAATGAAATAAATAAATTAAAGTGAAAACCGAAATTAGTTTGCAGGCCACAAGTCTCCTGAAGCAGGTTCTTTCGATTCCCTCATTAAGCAGAGAAGAAACTCAGGTATGCGGCTTTTTACAGGAATGGTTCAGGGACAAAGGATTTCATGTATTCAGAAAACATAACAATATCTGGGTTAAGTCCATTCGTGACAACAATCTGCCAACCATCATTTTAAATTCCCATATGGATACGGTAAAGCCCAGTAGTGACTGGACACTTGACCCATATCTTCCAGAGGTCCACGGTAATAAAATTTACGGATTAGGGAGTAATGATGCAGGAGGTGCGCTGATTTCAATGGTATTCTCTTTTCTCAAATTACACGAAATGCCCACCCGGGATTACAATTTGATCTTAGTTCTAAGTTCTGAAGAAGAAGTATCAGGAGCCAAGGGTATTTCGTCCATAATTGATGATTTGGGTAGCTTTAATCTGGCAATAATCGGAGAACCAACCGGAATGAAAATGGCTGTCAGCGAAAGGGGCTTGATTGTACTGGATTGCATTGCTTATGGGAAAGCCGGGCATGCTGCACATAAAAATGGTGAAAACGCGATTATGAAAGCTATGTCAGATATAGCAATTCTTGATTCCATGAAATTCGATAAAGTATCTGAATTCCTGGGAGAGGTAGGTATATGCGTGACACAGATTGAAGCAGGCACACAGCACAATGTGATCCCGGATATATGCCGGTTTGTTGTTGATGTCAGAACAAATGAGTTTTACACTAATGAAGAGATCCTGAAAATTATCAGCTCCAAAATTAATTCCTCTGTGACTCCCAGAAGTATGCGCCTTGCATCATCTTCACTGAAGATGTCGCATCCGCTGGTGAAAAAAGCAATATCCATGGGAATTGAAACATTTGGGTCGAAAACCCTATCCGATCAGGCTGTTATTCCCGGCCCGTCTGTCAAAATTGGACCTGGGATATCGGAACGATCTCATCAGGCTGACGAATATATTCTCACTGAAGAAATTGAGCAGGGCATTGAAATCTACACAAAATTATTAACCGGATTTAAACTTTAGTATGAAACTCTGGGATAAAGGAAATAAAACCGATATAAATGTTCTGGCTTTTACCATAGGTAAAGACCGGGAGCTGGATATAGAATTAGCTGAATTTGATGTTATCGCTTCTCTGGCACATGTAATAATGCTCGAATCGGTTAAACTATTATCTCTAGATGATAAACAGATTTTAATTGAAGCATTACTCCAGGTTTATCAAAGTATAATTGATAAAAAATTTACTATAGAGGAAGGAGTGGAAGACATACATTCGCAAGTTGAGAAAATCCTCACCGAAAAATTGGGGGATGCAGGGAAAAAAATCCATTCGGCCCGTTCCCGTAACGACCAGGTATTGGTGGATCTGAAATTGTATTATCGTGAACAAACGGTAAATCTTGCAATTCTTACTTCTGAACTGGTAAAACTGTTACTCGAAAAAAGTGAAAAATATAAAGAAGTCTTAATTCCCGGATATACTCACCTTCAGGCCGCTATGCCATCATCCTTCGGTTTGTGGTTTGCAGCATATGCGGAGAGTCTGACTGAAGATCTGATGTTCCATGAGGGAATATTTGAATATATTAATCAAAATCCTTTAGGATCTGCAGCAGGATATGGATCTTCCTTTCCAATTAACCGTGAAATGACTACTGAATTGCTCGAATTCAGTAATATGCATATAAATTCAATTAATGCACAATTGAGCCGGGGCAAAACTGAAAAATTTATAGCTGCCGGGCTGGGGGCAATTGCCGGTAGTATTGGAAAAATGTCAATGGATATGACCCTGTTTATGAGTCAGAATTTTGGATTTCTGAAATTAAATGATGAGATCACAACCGGTTCAAGTATAATGCCCCATAAAAAGAATCCCGATATTCTGGAGTTAATCAGGGCCAAATCGAATAAAGTAAGTAGTGTGTATCCGGAGATTTTACTTCTAACCCAAAATCTGCCCTCCGGTTATCATCGTGATTTTCAGCTGTTAAAAGAAATTCTATTTCCGGCTTATCAGGAATTATTTTCCTGTTTGAACATGATGATTCTCTCACTCCAAAATGTTGAAGTTACGGCTGACATAGTTGAAGATGACAAGTATATAAATATATTCAGTGTTGAAAATGTAAATGAAAAAGTGAAAAACGGAGTCCCGTTCAGGGATGCATATGCTCAGGTGGCTTCCGAAATTGATAAAGGGCGCTTCAGGCGGCTCAGCAATGTTGAGTACACTCATACCGGAAGTATCGGCAATCTTGCAAATGAAAGGATAGCCATGAAGCTTGAAAAAGTATTAAACAGGCTGGATGTAAAAAAATATTCCGGATTCACTGACAGGTTCATTAACAGTTTAAAGTAAATTAAGATGGAACACAGAAAACAACTTCAGAACAAAAATAAAATAGTTATTAAAGTGGGATCAAGTTCCCTGACACATAGCAATGGTAAATTAAACCTTATGAGAATTGAAAAACTGGTAAGGGCTATTGTGGATGTTCATAATTCCGGGAAAGAGGTCATTTTAGTTTCGTCAGGAGCAATTGCCACTGGCGCAGCTAAAATGGGACTGGATAAAAAACCTGATGACAAAATTAAAAAGCAGGCTCTTGCTGCTATTGGTCAGGCGGAGTTAATCAAAATTTATGATAAGTTTTTTCAGGAGTACAATAAAACTGTTGCTCAGATCCTGATTACAAAAGATGGTGTTGAAAATTCCGTAAGAAGGAAAAATGCGAAAAACACTATTAACGAACTACTCAGAATGGGCATCATTCCAATTATTAATGAGAATGATACAATTTCTACACATGAAATAGAATTCGGAGACAATGATACTCTTTCTGCTGTTGTTTCATCCCTGATAAATGCAGATTTGCTCATATTACTTTCAGATATCGACGGTATGTTTACCGGTGATCCGAAAATGAATGATTCAGCAAAGCTCATATCCAAAGTTGTTGATCTTTCGCAGGATCTGGAATCCTACATTTTTGATAATAAATCTGCATTTGGTACCGGAGGTATGGCCTCAAAGATTATTGCAGCACGTCATTGTATTGAACATAATATAGATATGGTTATTACAAACGGGTCGGATCCCAGTGTAATTTTCGATGTATTATCGGGAAAAGATGTTGGAACACACTTTGTTTCCCGTTCAGCAATAAATTGTGAATAGATTTCAGAAAATCCCCCGAAAAAATGAAAGAACTAGAGGAAAAAGGGAAAAAAGCTAAAGTAGCAGCATCCTTGCTTTCACAATTATCAAGCAAGGAAAAAAATAGAGCTTTAGCAATTGCGGCAACTACCCTTCGAAAAAACTCTTCAGAAATCCTGAAAGCAAATTTGCTCGATATAAAGGCTGCTGAAAGCAATCTTCTGAAATCATCACTAATAGATCGGTTAAGGTTAACAGAGGACAGAATAAACGGGATTGCTGAAGGCCTTGAACAAATTATTAATCTGGAGGATCCAATTGGCGAGACAGTTTCAATGTCAATAAGACCAAATGGGTTACAGATTGGACAAAGAAGAGTTCCATTAGGAGTTGTTGGGATGATATACGAAGCAAGGCCAAATGTTACTGTTGATGTATTTGGATTGTGCATAAAAACTGGTAACGCATGCATTTTACGCGGAGGGAAAGAAGCTATTAACTCCAATCAAGCTCTAGTAAAAATCCTGAGAGAATCACTTGCTGAAAGCGGTTTACCTGAAGATTCGGTACAACTTGTAAATGATACATCCCGGGAAGGGGCTCTTGCTATGATGAGGCTTAACCAATACCTTGATATTCTAATCCCCCGTGGCGGTGCCGGACTGATTAAATCGGTTGTTGAAAACAGCAGCGTTCCGGTAATTGAAACAGGTGTGGGGAATTGTCATATTTATATTGATTCACAGGCGGATCCCTTAAAAGCCATATCCATAACATTTAATGCCAAAACTCACAGACCCGGAGTATGCAACGCAGCAGAAAGTCTTTTAATACATCAATCTGTTGCAAAGGATATCCTGCCATTAATAGGGAAGAAACTTCTTGAAAAAAATGTTGAAATAAGAGGTGATGAAAGGGTATGCTCTTACCTGGATTATGCTATTCCTGCAAAAGAGGAGGATTGGGGGGCAGAGTATCTTGATTATATTATCTCAGCAAAAGTTGTTGAATCAATTGAGGAAGCAATTTCCCATATCAATATTTACGGAACAAAACATTCGGAAGCAATTATAACTGAGAACTATACTAACGCCCAGAAATTTCTGAATCAGGTTGATTCTGCCGCAGTATATGTTAATGCGTCAACCCGTTTTACCGATGGATTTGAATTCGGGTTTGGTGCGGAAATCGGCATAAGTACACAAAAACTGCATGCACGGGGACCAATGGGACTAAAGGCTCTGACATCAACAAAGTATATAATTTACGGAGACGGGCAAATCAGAGAATAAGACTCTTTATTTTATACACTTTGTTTCTCAGCATACATTGCAGCATCAGCATTTAACTCGCATAAAATTATTACTTAACCTGGCTTTATCTGCTATAAATTACCAGGATCCTCTCCTCCTTTTTCCTGCTAAATGATAAATGGCCCCGACATTAATTACAATCTGGTCGAAAGAGCTGAATACATATTTCGCAGAAACATAGGCATCAAAGGTATCGTTTACGTAGAGTTGAAAAGCTCCGCCAAGATTTACGCCAGGTTTCAGGTCTGATTTATTTATATAATTATCTGAACCGGGTGTTTCGATCAGAATATCCCATTTTGAAACAATTGCAGTAGCATTAACACCAGCAAATCCAAGAAAACGCAACGATCTGTCTTTATATAAACCAAACATTCCATCCAAATCCGCATGAAACATGTTGGTTTTTATTACTTCAGAAAAAGTGGATCTCTTATATTTGTTAAAGACTATAAGGCTTGGTACGATATGAAAGCGCTTATTGACCTTTAAATACGCTCTGCCGTACAATCCGGGATTACCTGTGGTTCCGGTATTATAATCAACACCTGATGAAAATGCCAATCCCCCGGATACGGCTGTGAGCTGGGCATTCAGTTTACCAGCCAATACTGCAATCAAAAGAAATAATGCAAATTTTCTAAAATATAACATTTTGTCTGATTTAGAAATCATTCTAATAAAAATCTATGTTGTTATAATACTGTGCGCTATAAAGCATTAATTAAAAGCCTTAACAATTCAAACAGAAAAAAAGCTAAATAAAAATAGTATATTTTGAATTACTGTTGATATTGCGCAATAGAATTTATTATTTTTTTTTATCCAAAAAATACTAAATTTGTAGTCTTATAAACAGTTTCAGCACTTCAAAAAAAAGATCAATGGCAGTAAATACCGGAGAAATCATTCAAGTTATCGGACCCGTAGTAGATATAAGCTTCGAAAAAACCGGGGCCGAACTTCCAAGTATTCATGATGCTCTCGAAATAGACCGTCCTGATGGAACAAAGCTAATAGTTGAGATTCAGCAGCATATCGGTGAGAATACAGTAAGAACCATTGCCATGGATTCGACCGATGGCTTGCAAAGAGGGATGCCGGCAAGGATTACCGGGTCCTCCATCAAGATGCCAGTTGGTGATATCGTTAAAGGAAGACTATTAAATGTTGTGGGCGAAGCAATTGATGGAATTGGGAAAATAACCGCTGAAGGAGCCTACTCCATTCATAATACTCCTCCCAAACTGGAATCTTTATCCACACAATCGGAGGTGCTTTTTACGGGGATCAAAGTAATTGACTTATTGGAGCCATATGCAAAGGGAGGTAAAATCGGTTTATTTGGTGGTGCCGGAGTAGGAAAGACGGTTATCATCATGGAACTTATAAACAATATTGCCAAGCGTTACTCAGGTCTTTCAGTATTTGCCGGTGTTGGCGAAAGGACCAGAGAAGGCAACGACCTTCTTCGGGAGATGATTGAATCGGGGGTAATAAAATATGGTGAAGAGTTTACCAAAAGTATGGAAGCCGGTGGCTGGGATTTGGATAAAATTGATAAGGAATTATTAAAAACTTCACAAGCCACTCTTGTGTTTGGCCAGATGAATGAACCTCCCGGAGCCCGTGCAACTGTTGCCTTAAGCGGCCTTACCGTTGCAGAAGCATTCCGTGACGGCGATGAAAAATCCGGCGGAAGAGATATTCTTTTCTTCGTAGATAACATATTCCGTTTTACTCAGGCCGGCTCAGAAGTTTCAGCCCTGTTAGGTCGTATGCCATCTGCTGTAGGATACCAGCCAACCCTTGCTACTGAAATGGGTTTAATGCAGGAAAGGATAACTTCAACAAAGAGAGGATCTATTACGTCTGTTCAGGCTATTTATGTTCCGGCAGATGACCTTACTGACCCTGCTCCTGCAACAACATTTGCACATTTGGATGCGACCACGGTTCTTGACAGAAAAATCTCAGCTCTCGGAATTTATCCGGCTGTTAATCCGCTGGATTCCACCTCAAGAATTCTTTCACCTGAAATAGTTGGAAATGAGCATTATAACACTGCTCAAAGGGTTAAGGAATTGCTTCAACGGTATAATGAACTTCAGGATATTATTGCTATTCTTGGTATGGATGAATTGTCGGAGGATGACAAGCTTGTGGTACACCGTGCCAGAAGGGTTCAAAGGTTCCTGTCACAGCCATTCCATGTAGCTGAGCAGTTTACCGGAATTCCGGGAGTTCTCGTTTCAATTGAAGATACTATCAAGGGTTTTAATATGATTATGGACGGAGAAGTAGATAAATATCCGGAAGCGGCATTTAACCTGGTTGGGACCATTGAAGAGGCGATTCAACGTGGCGAGAAGATGATAAATGATGCCCGCTAAGCACCTGGTCTCACCAGGGAGCATAGTTTTTTTATCAGCATTTGGATTTATAAATTTATATTTCTCCTTTTATACCTGAAATAATGTACCTGGAAATAATTACACCCGAAAAGAAGCTGTTTTCCGGAGAGATAAAATTAATAAAGGTTCCCGGTTCTAAAGGATCTTTTGAAATACTCAGAAATCATGCTCCGATTATTTCTACGCTGGAAAAAGGAATTGTAAAAATTCTGAGTCCTGAAGGTGAAGAAACTACATTTAATATTGGGGGAGGAGTAATTGAAGCCAAAGAAAACAAAATCATCCTGCTTGCAGATACTGTCACCAAATAAGAAGGCTTATTCCGCTATTGCTTGTTTTATTCTACTAAACCTGCTAAGCTTTTTTTGGGTTGAAAACCTCAGTTCTCAGGTTATTAGAAAAAGTCAGGTTTTTTTTAAATCTGCAGATGGTTTATTGGTTACTGCCGACCTTTATAAATCTCTGAATTCTAATCCTTATGTTATTTTATTCCATCAGGAGCAATCCTCCCGGGGTGAATTTGACTCAATTGCCTCCCGCTTTATTAAAATGAATTATAATTGTATGGCCGTTGACCTCAGGTCGGGAGATAAGTTCGGGTTTGTAAAAAATGAAACGGCAATAAGAGCTAAACAGGAAGGTTTTTCAATGAAATTACGGAAAGCTTCATTGGATATGGAAGCGGCAATTGATTTTTTGAGTCAGTTCAGCGACCAGAAAGTAACCTTATTTGGAAGTGCAAGCTCCGCTTCGCTCGCATTAATTGTGGGTCTCAACAATGAAAATGTAAATTCAGTTGTTGCCTTTAGTCCGGGTGAGTATTTTTCACCTGAATTCGAGCTTAAAAAAATACTATCCAATTATCCCAAGCCGGTTTTTGTGGCCTGTACAGAAGAGGAGTTTCCTTATTTTTCAGATATTGAGGGGTTTACGGGATCAGATAAAACACTTTTCAAGCCAACTATTTCAAAGGGACAAAGGGGAACAAATGCATTAAAGAGGGAAAACCCTGCCCGTGATGAATACTGGCTTTCACTTTTAATTTTTTTCAAATCGCTCCGGTAGAATAAATAAAATTATTGTGGTAAAATTTCTGATTATCCGTCTTTCTTCAATTGGAGATATTGTACTTACCACACCTGTCGTTCGCTGCCTTAAAACCCAGATCGATGGAGCCATAATTCACTATCTGACAAAAGAGCAATATTCGGGTATCGTAGAACCTAATCCCTATATTGACCGGGTGTGGTTATTCCGGAATAATTTAAAAGAAGTATTAGCTGCCCTTGAAAAGGAAGAGTTTGATTATATTATTGATTTACACAACAATATCCGCACTTTCAGAATAAAAAACCACTTACGGAAAGTTTCCTTTTCATTTAATAAACTGAATTTCAGAAAGTGGCTGCTTGTGAATCTCAAAATTAATAAACTGCCGGAGATTCATATCGTGGATCGTTACCTTGATACCTTAAAATTATTTGATGTTTCAAACGATCGCATGGGTCTTGATTATTTTCTTACTCAGGAAAATCCGGAGATATTACGTTCTGTGTTATCAGGCTTTCCTGAAAAATACATACTTATTGCCATTGGGGCCCAGCATGAAACAAAAAAAGCGAAGCCTGAATTGCTTGCTGAAATATGTGATATGGTAAACTTTCCCGTTATTATTTGCGGTGGTAAAAACGACCAACTACTTGCAGAATCCATTCAAGGTAAAATTTCCGAGAATAAATTTGTTCTTAATACCTGTGGCAAATTATCTCTTAATCAATCAGCTATTTTGGTAAAAAACGCAGAACTTGTGATTACCCATGACACGGGATTAATGCACATTGCTTCGGCTTTTAAAAAGAGAATTATCTCTGTCTGGGGAAATACAGTACCTGAATTTGGAATGTATCCATATTTACCCGACCCGAATAGTTTAATCTTTGAAGTAAAGGGGCTGGATTGCCGTCCCTGCTCTAAAATCGGATACAAATCCTGCCCCAGAAAACATTTCAGATGCATGAGAGACCAAAACAGTGATGCAATATCTGAATTTGCAAGAAAGCTTCTGGGCACATAATAATAACCGGTATTCTATTGAGGAATAAAGGTATAAACTATATACCCTTTTTGATTTTTCGGAGCATTAAATTTCCCTTCAAATCTTGTTTTTAAGGCATAGTTACGGGCCACTTCCAGGAGGCAGTCTTTATCTGCATAATCTCTGGCGATTGCAGGCTCAGCAGAAATTACTTTTCCGGTCTGGTCAACAACAATGCTTACCTTCACAATACCTTCACCCTGACATTTATACACAGGAACCGGAAGATATAATTTAAATCTGTCGTAGGGAGCTTCCAGAAATTCATAATTAACATTACTAGGACCCGAATAATCATCCATTTCAACCTCTTTGTTCTTGTCAAATACGGGAGGAACATAATCCTGCTGATTTAGCCGGAAGTTGATTTCTTCCTGTTGCTTTCTCCATTCTTCGGTTCTGGCTTCATCCAGTTGCTTTAGATAATCATCAACGAAGTTATCGGTACTTATTTCCTTTTCAAGTTTTTCAGAAGTATTACTTGCCCGGTTGCTTAAATCCCCTGCCTGAGAAAGAAGTCTGTCCAGATATGCCTGCTCTGCCGGTGTCAGTGGAATTTGAACCTCTTTAGAGATTTCTTCGACAGGCTGAGTGTAGTCAAAAGTTATATCAAGATCCCTGGTTTCTCTGAATCCTTCGATTTTCACCAGGAGAAATATGATTAATATAAACATATGAAACATAATAGTCCCGAGAATCCCTCTTATATTTTTACTAAGAAACTTTTTAAAAGAGAATTTCTCAGTCGTGAGATGTTCAAATATTTTTTCGGTCTGGTTCAAAACAAAGAATTATTGAATAGATAATACGTGAATAACAACATATTAATTATGAAAGATCATAAGAATTTATCCAGATTAACGGAAAACAGCAGTTGCACTCCAAAAGTTTCTTCATTCGGGAAATAGATAAAACGTGCTCCGGAGCTGAATTCAAATATAAACCTGAGAATGTGATAATCAGCATACAATTCCAATCCCTGAGTAAAAATATATTCAGGAGCTGAAGTTTCCGTAGGGCTAACAAATTTTTCAATTCCTTTCATATAGTCTGTAAACAGATTCCCCCTCAGGCGCTTGAGATACAAAAGGGATCCTAAAGACCAGTCGGGATAACAAACAGGAAAAACATAATCTGCTGAATACCTGTTCATATCAATGAAAGGTCTTTGTGGGATGCCTCGTGGCAATGACAAATGGTTTGGATAATAATACATATCAATCTCCTGATTTTGCCATTCTCCTCTTAGGCGAAGTCCATGATTCATAAGAATTCCGGGCAGGTAAAGACTGGTCTTGAAGGATTTAATGCTTCCATATAATTCGTTTTCGAACGGGGAGGAGGTAAATCTGCCATCTGCTGTTATTCCAAGCCTTGGCTGAAGGTCTCTTACAGAGGTTCGCTTATAGGAATAAAAATATATTCTGGGCTCAATAAACCGGATCCCTCTTTTATATTCCTTATCTGAAAAATGGTAAAAGTATGTTGAATTGTAGGAAGCGTTAAAAGAAGGCTGCATTCCGGTAATAATTTTCCCGGAGGTAAAAGTCAAAGGGATATATGTTGATAGATTATAAAATAAATTAGTATTTAATACGGGTTCTGTTAATCCTGAAAAGACAGCAACAAAAGGTTCTCCGCCATAGGTGGCAGAAAAATCAAAAACCGGAAGAAAGCCTTTATAAGTGAATCGGGTATGGAGGTAATTTACTCCGGAATTATGTTCAAACCCGAGGCTGGATACAGCTGTACTCAAATCGTTTTGTGAGAGAAGCGTAAACCCTGCTGATACTTTAGGGTCATCAATATCAGGCTCAGTATAATCAAACCAATATGGGGCCCAGCTATGAAGACGAAAAAGATTTGCCGCTTTGGAATAATGTTTTTCTTCAAACTTAAAATCGCTTGCTTGAGAAATTGTTAAGGTGTCCGGTTTTTCTTTCAGGTTAACCGAAATAAATGACTGTTCTGTAATGGAATCCTTTAAAAGATATTCCTCTTGTTTATCCGGATATATATTTTCAAGCACAATATCGTAACCATTCAGTCCATAAGCAGAGTAGCTCATAAGTTGATAGTCATTATTTACATCAGGATAATAAGATCCTAATGCTGAATTACTATGCTTTCTAAGTTTTTTATCAATAAGATTTACAGAATAAATCTCGTCAATTCCATCAAATCCCCCGTTAAAAAAAAGAAAATCACCTGAATAATTCAGATGCTCTATGTTTACAAATCCTGTATTTAAAATCTCGGTCCACTTATTCGTGTAAAGATCATATTCCATAATTGATTTACCTTTATCACCTGAAGCAATTACAGCAATTTTACCTGTGGCACCTATCCATTCCGGGGATTGAAGGTAAGCGTTTTCCGGTGATTGAACCTGCTTTATTACTTTTCCGTTGACTGAACTTAAAAAAACCAGAGAAAACTTATAATCCACAGTGCTGTTTACAGCTACGATAATATCCCCAAGAGAAGACCATGAAGGGGACGTGTACTTTGTCTTTTTGGTTAAATTCCGACTTTTACCTGTATCAATATTATACTCTCTGAGAATTGAAAAACTCCTGTTGGTCCAGCGAACATCCTGGACATATTCATCCCATATAATTTTATTACTGTAAACTGAAAACCTTCCTGAAACGAGTGATCCCGGGTTAAAAATGAATTTTTCGGTACCATCCGCGAATACTTTTACAAACCGGGGGATTATGTTAAGACCTGATTTTAATGCAATTACAGACGAATCAGATAAAATATGAGTCTGGGTATAACTTGTGTACACTTTAGCATCCCGGATATTCAGGATTTTTTTAGGTTCCGGTTTTCTCCTATCGGTAGCAAAGGTCCAATGATCCTTGAGCGAATTCATCGTGTTTTTATAAAGTCTGCCCTGACCTCCCCCGGTAGTTTTTCTCGAATAGAAATAATATGGGCTGATAAGATAGGGGTAGCGGGATATGTAGTTAAGAGCGTTGGCCCAATAATCATTTCCATAATGTTTTCTGGCATAACTTACCATTTGATATCCTAATTGATAATGATCAGGCACATAGTCTTTATATGAACCCAGATATGCTTTGCTAAGAGAATAAGGTTTAGTGTCTGACAATAGTTTTGCCTTAATTTCCATTTCGAATGAAGGAAGTCTGCCCCTTCCTGATCGGGATAATGAGGTTTCTGCACTTACAGCATCCCCTTCAATAAACCAGAGCGGCATCATACCTGCGACTATGCCGTTTGCCTGCTGACCCAGCAATACGGTTAAAAAACGTGTAAAACTCTGATTCAGTTTATCGATCTGTACTACATGCCTGAATTCATGCAGACTTAATTCAGTCATCCAGTCAATTGGATAGATATTTGGATCGGGAAAGGTAAAAAACTCCATTCTCTTTGGAGCCCAGGTTACAAATGCATTTGAATACACTGTTTGATTGTGAATAATTACAGGTACTTTCCGGGGTGAGTGGTCAAGCTGACTGGAATTTGCGTTATAGTTTTTCTCGAGTACGTTTGCAAGTTTCTGAGCATTGTTACCAAAATCTGATGGAAAAACAACCTTAAAATGCTCTGTATTAATCTGTTTCCATTTCAGTGAAGCCGGATCTTGTCCGAATTCATAAAACTGTGCAGATGCCAAAGTTCCGATAAAAATAAATACACTTATAATGCAAACAAAATACTTCATCAGGTTAGTCAGATTATAAAACCTCAACAGTTCAAAACAGAAACAACATTAATTATCAGTCAGACGCTACCGGGAAAAAAACTATCCCTTTACTTTGTAGTTCTTTGATTTTAGAAAAAGCGTGATTTTCTCCCTGAAATCCCCCTGAATAATGATTTCTCCATCTTTGGATGAGCCTCCTGCAGCACATTTTGATTTCAATTCTTTTTCCAATAAATGAAGATCTTCTGCTTTACCAATAAATCCGGTAACAAGTGTAACAACTTTTCCCTTTCTATGTTTAGTACTTAGCTGAATTCTAAGGCTTTGTTTATCAGGCGACGGGGTGAGAACCTGTTCATCGTTGTTTTGTTCAAATTTAAAATCCTGGTTTGTAGAATATACAATCCCGAGTCGGTCTTTCCAGTTGTTATCCATATTCATTTGATTCTTTTTTCTCTTCAAATTTAATTGCTTTAACCATTACTGGCAAGATACTGGAAGTTTATCTCAATATTCGTAAAAAAGATTAATTTCGCCTTTGTCAAAACCTCAATCATGAGAAATTTCAGAGTTTGGAATCTGGGTCTGGGCTGGCTAAGCTTCCTGGTTGCAACAATAGTTTATATCCTGACACTTGAACCAACGGTAAGCTGGTGGGATTGCGGGGAGTTTATTGCCAGTTCTTATAAACTTCAAATCGGGCATCCCCCGGGAGCCCCGTTATTTTTAATGATGGGAAGAGTATTGTCATTATTTGCCTCCGACACTGAAAATGTAGCTTTCATGGTTAATCTGCTTTCTGCGCTGGCAAGTTCATTTACAATTTTATTCCTTTTCTGGTCGATTACCCACTTAGCCAGAAAGTTTACTAACAATAGTGAAAGGATATCGAATATTGATTTAATACTTATTTCAGGTAGCGGACTTATTGGATCATTAGCATATGCATTTTCTGATACGGCATGGTTTTCGGCAGTTGAAGGTGAAGTATATGGTACCTCATCACTTTTCACAGCTGTTGTTTTCTGGGCAATCCTGAAATGGGAAAATGTTGCCGATGAGCCCCATTCAAACAGATGGCTTATTTTGATTGCTTATTTAATGGGATTGTCAATTGGAGTTCACTTACTGAATCTGCTCGCTATACCTGCAATTGTGCTTGTGTACTATTTTAAGAAGTATAAATATTCAACACAAGGTATTTTAAAAGCATTGGGATTGTCATTTATAATTCTGGGTGTAATAATGTACGGCGTTATTAACGGGTTGATTAAGGTTGCCAGCTGGTTTGAATTATTTTTTGTAAATAGTGTTGGAATGCCCTTCAATTCTGGTGTGCTTATATATGCAATTCTTGTTATCGGTATTATTATTGCCGGCATAATATATACTCACAAGCTTGGCAAGGTTTTGTGGAATACGATTATTCTATGCCTGGCGGTGATTCTTATCGGCTATTCCTCTTATGCAATGATTGTAATCCGATCTCAATCAAATCCCCCGATGGATGAAAATAATCCGGAAAATGTTTTTGCTCTTCTTTCTTATCTGAACAGGGAACAATATGGTGACCGGCCTTTGATATTTGGTCATCGTTATGATGCAGAGATTGCCCGTAACCGGGAAGGTTATGCAATAATAAAGGAGAAAAAGAATGTTTATTTGAAGGATGAGGCAAAAGGTGAATATGTAATTGCATATCGAAAACCCGAACTGACTTATTCTGATGGTTCTTCATTTCTGCCCAGAATGTATAGTCAGGAACCAGATCATATTGATGAATACAAGCGTTGGGGAGCGATTGCGGAGGGAAAAAGTCCCGGAATGATAAACAATATCGTCTTTTTTTTCAATTACCAGTTAGGGCATATGTATTTAAGATACTTCATGTGGAATTTTGCGGGAAAACAGAATGATGATCAGAGTCATGGAAGCCTGGTTAATGGCAACTGGTTAAGTGGTGTAAAGTTTATTGATGAGATGCGTCTTGGGGATCAGGATTCCCTTCCTGACAAGTATAAAGACAATCCCTCGCGGAACACATATTACTTTCTGCCATTAATAATAGGGATTCTTGGGTTATTGTTCCACTTTTCTATCCATCGCAAGGATTTTGCGGTTGTAGGGGTTTTGTTTTTTATGACAGGAATTGCAATTGTACTATATCTGAATCAAACTCCCTTGCAACCCAGGGAAAGGGATTATGCTTACGCCGGTTCATTTTATGCGTTTTGTATTTGGGTAGGTCTTGGGGTGTATGGAATTTATGATACATTAAAAAAGGGTTGGAGAAATCAATATACTGCTATTTCTATTGTAATACTGAGTTTGGTTTTTGTCCCCGGATTAATGGCTTCAGAGAACTGGCGTGATCATAATCGTGCCGGAAGGTATACAGCACGAGATATTGCAAGGAATTATCTGGATACCTGTGAAAAAAATGCTATTCTATTTACAAATGGGGATAATGATACATTTCCATTATGGTATGTACAGGAAGTAGAGGGTTACCGGACAGATGTCAGAGTGGTAAACCTGATGCTTTTTAATACAGAATGGTATATAGATCAGATGAAAATGAAGGCGTATAATTCTGATGCTCTGCCTATTACCCTTCCATTTACAAAATATGCAGATGGAACCAATGGAAGTGTATATGTGAAGACGGATTCGAGAAAAATTAATGTTAAAACTCTTATTGAAGGAATAAAAAGTGAACATCAGATGTTTCGTGAACGCACTGTCAGAAACCAGCTAGTTGATGTTTTGCCCACTGCAAATCTCATTCTGGATGTCGATACAAATAAGGTTATTGAGAATGGCTGTGTCAGTTTAACAAATTCCCATCTAATTGAAAGTCCAATAAACTGGACCCTGAGAGATATTCCTATTTCAAAAGCGAACCTGTTGCAATTGGATATACTCGCACATAATAACTGGGAAAGGCCAATATATTTTGTTGCAGGAGGAAATGATGGCACCTTAGGGTTGGAAGATTATTTCCAATTGGATGGCCTTGCATATCGTCTTGTTCCGGTAAAAACACAATCCCCGGATTATTACTATGAATTAGGCAGGATTGAGACAGAAATACTCTACGAAAATCTGATGAACAAATATCATTGGGGCGGAATGAATAATCCGGATGTATATCTTGACTATTACAATCTGCGCACTTTTGCGGTAATAAAATTAAGGAAAACGTTTGTCAGACTGGCTGAAGCACTTGTCCTTGAAGGCAAAAAGGACAAAGCTGTGCAGGTTTTGGATCGATGCATGGAGTTGGCGCCCAACTCTAAAGTACCATACGATCATTTTATATCGGGAATACGTTATAGCGACAACCAAAATAAAGCCCCTATTCACTATTCAGGAATTATTGAAGCCTATTATAAATGCGGGGAATTTGAAAAAGCTAACAGTATTTTGCTCGAGTATGCAACTATCCTTCAACAGAATATACAATATTATCAATCCCTGAGTGAGAGGTTCAGAAGAAGGTTTGAGAACGAAGCCTTCCAAAGTCAGAGCCTTTATAACGAACTTATCTTTCTGGCCGATTCATATAAGCAGAATGAAGCACTGAGCCAGATCAGATAATCATATACTTAAAGAATGCAGAATATGTAAAGTTTTATTATTTCGCTTTATAAACCCTGACCCAGTCGATTTCAAAGGCTGATGGAATTCCATTATCTCCTGCCTTTTCTTTCAGACTCGAGTTAAAAACTAAAAATAATGGCTTATCCGGAACTCCTGTGGTTTGAACTTTAAATTCAACACCGTTAATTTTCCAGGTTAATTTTCCGGACTCCCAGAGGAGAGAAAAAATATGGAAATCGCCGTTGTATTTTCCACCTCCGGTTGAAGTGGAGGATTTTGAAATGTCATTACCGCTCCTCCAGAAATTTCCTGAAAAAATTTTGCCTTTATCAAATTTAACAACATCAACATGTGGAAGCATCTGATCAGACATGAGTGAAAATGCCTGTGAAACCTCAGAATTACCAAATTTTATCTTTGCTTCAATTAATCCAAAGGCTTGTGAAAAACTATCAGCAGAACTAATCATGTCTGAAGTAAAATCAAATTCTTTTTCATAGAATCCAAATTTAGGATCCCAAACCATTCCCTTGGCTTTTTCTCTTCGAGTAAGAATTCTTAATTTTTTGTCAATTATTTCCAGATTTTTCCCCTCGGTAAATGAATGTTTATCATCGGCCATAACATATCCTTTTTTAAGGATTTTATCGCCGTATATATATCTGTTCATCCACTTTTTAGCATCGGGTTTACCGCTCTCGAACTGGTCTTCAAAGCTAAGGTCCCATCTTTCAACCCAGGAAAACGGGTATTTCTTCTTGATTTTCTTAAACCAGTTTATTTTATCGGATTTAACTAATGAGAGATATTCCTGTTGTTTTGTATACTCTTCCGATTTTTCAAATTTTTGGTTTGCAGAAAGGGACATATAGTTTTTAACTTCCCTGAATTTTTCCGAGTTAATTAATTTCTCCAGTGCGAGGTATTTCTTAACTTCAGATGATTCTGAGAGTGATTTACCTTCATCTGTATCCTTCTTTTTCAGATACGATTTAACCATTTGAGTCTTCGAAAGCTGCCTATACTCCTGCTCGTTTCTGAATTCCTCAGTTTGTTTAAAGTTCTGGGATTTAATGCTTTTAACTTTTCGCTGAAATTCCGGGGAATTAACTTCTTTATCTAGTTCCTGAAAATGTTTCAGCTCTGATGATACCTCAAACTTCTTAAATTCCAAAAAATCGGAACGGAGTTTTTCGGATTCTGCTTCATACTTTGATGTGGCGGGTATCATCCCAAAAAGAAAACGTAAGCTAGCCATATCGGTAAATTATTGAATTATCATTAATAATATCTGCGTAAATGTCCTAATTCTTAAGCTTTAATCAAACAACATAACAAATAATCTTTTCCTGAGTTTGAATATAATTGAATTATGAAAATGTGCCGATAGTAATCGTCTAAACTATGCAAATAATTTGAATCGGTTCACGTTTTTAATTCAGATAAAGATATAAAAAAATGAAATACACTTACTAATTATAATAATTATGACAAAAAACAGGAGCAATGTTACAATCAAATAATCCTGTTTAAGCAATAGAATCCCTCCTTCAATAAAAAAAAACATAAAAAAAGGCCGGTTCCCAAAAGAACCGGCCTTTAAAGAAAATTAAAATCAATTTAGAAAATGTAACGGACTCCAATTTGTGCCTGCCATACATTGTCGATAGTAGCACTTTTTGTGAATGAATCTCTCAAAAGAATAGTTTGACCGTCAGCAACCTGAGTGCGTAATCTGAAGGAAGGAATACCAGTTACAGCATCTGTGCTCACATATTGAAGAGGAGAAGTGGTAGTACTTACAGTTCCCACACCCCACTTATCATTCAGTAAATTTCCAACATTTAAAATGTCAACCCTGAGTTGCAGGGTGTTTTTCATTCCGTTTGCGCCTGTTTTTACATAAAACTCCTGCACAGCGGAGAAGTTCAGACGGTTCAGCCAGGGGAAATAGCCTCCGTTACGTTCTGCATATTGACCACGACGGGTTTTCAGGTATTCGTTGTTGTCGATATATGTATCAAACGCATCCTGCTGTTCTGCGATTGTGAATGGAGTTGCGCCGGTAATATCAAGGAAACTCAAATCTGATGCATTTTCAGGAACAAAAATGAGGTCGTTCGTCTGTCCGTCTCTGTTCATGTCAGCACTGTAAATGTAGGATAATTTAGGTCCGCTGTTAGAAACAAGACCAAGAGAAAAGATTGTTGCTCCACCTATTTTTTTACCATAATTGATTTTATAGTTTACAAAACCAACTATTCTGTGGCGCATATCATTATCGGAAAACGACATTCCGAGGTAGTTCTGACCATCAACTGTCGGCATATTAGCCTGAACAGTACTTCCAACCGATTGAATATCTCTTGCTTCACCATAAGTATAGGCAAGGAATCCTCCTACACCCTTACTTGTAACCTTTTCAAGTTTTCCGGTAAATGTATAGGATTTACCATCGGTAGTGTTTTTGAGAACGAAAACATTGGTCACATTTGAGTTTATATATCTCGATGACGGAAATCTGTCACGTGTATCAGGACCGGAAAAAACTTCAGTAGGCGTTTTGAGGTTTGCATCAATGTAACGAAGTCCCTGAAGAGTTCTGTTGTAGATTACTTCAGCGGTAGCGATTAAACCAAATGGAAGTTTATAATCAACAGCAATATCTGTTTTCCATACAAGTGGATATTTCAGATCCTGATCGGTTGCATTTACAACATATGCCGGAAGAGTTGCAATATCGGGTGTTGTTGCAGGTAAGAATTCAGCTGGATTGGTTCTGAAAGGATATGCGGTTGTATTGGTTGCGCTAATAAGACCAGTATTTATCCCATTGTTCCCAAGCTGATTGGAAACCAACACCTGCGGAATACGGGAAACAAACAATCCTGATCCCCCGCGTACCTGAAGAGACTTATCGCTCATAACATCATAGTTAAATCCAAAACGGGGAGAAAACTGGATATTATTTTTGGGGAAGGCTCCGGTGCTGATATCATATACATCGCCATTCTCATCAAGGAACTTCAGGGTATCAACTACTGTATTATTAAAATCGGCTGCAGTTTCATCGTTATAATCAAAAATATCTGCGCGAAGACCAAATGTCAGGAGTAAATTTGAAGTTGCCTGAAACTCATCCTGAATATACGCACTGTAAGTGCTAACCTTTAATACCTGAAGGGGATCTGCACCATTTGGCAAACGTGAATACCTGAGGTTATACCGTGCGATTGGAACAGGTGAAACGGTATTTGTCGGGTTATTTATGAAATCCAGAGCTGCAGTTTTAAAATCAGCAATTGAATTATAAACGTAAACACCATTTGAAGATGGGAAGAAAACGTTGTTAGATATATAATATTCGTAGGAAAGTCCGGCAATAACTGTATGCTTTCCTGCATAATAGGACAAGTTATTGGTTAAATTCAATGTGGAATAATTCAGCTGATTACTTGGTGTAAAGGGATCAAAACCAATTGAGGTATACGTAGCTTCACCTGCAGCGGAGAGAATATCAATTGTCGGAAATAAATCTGACAAATATTCTCTGTCTTCAATTTGCTTATTGTAGGTGGCTATAAAGCTGTTTGCGATTTTATTACTGAAGTTTGAATTCAACTCAACAGCAAGTGATCTGGTGTTGTCCTGAATGATATAACCGGTATTCTGCGGTGAAATTGCATCTGCCCGATTAGTACGATTACCATTTCCGGCAGTATTACTGCTGTTGCTGTCGCTTATTCTCTGTCCTGAATTTGAATTATGGAACGAATACCGAATTGCCAGTTTATGATTTTTATTAATGTTATAATCGAGTCGGATCAGGAACTTGTCGCTGATAACTTCATTATTAAATCCGTCAAGAGCCCCCAGATCGCGATTAAAATTATCCTTCATAAATGTGCTAAGATCTTGCATATCAGCAAGGGTTGTGCGCGAAACGTTACCGGTTGCGCCTGGTTTATTAAGAACCCAGTCGAGAGCTGGTACACTACTGTTAAACTTTTCTCCGTTTAAAAAGAAGAATAACTTGTTTTTAATAATCGGACCGCCAAAGCTTAGTCCGGTAGTTTTTTCATTAATTGTAACTGGTGCAATATCTTTTCCGTCTGCTTTTGAACCAGCCAGACCATCATTACGGAAAATGTGATAAGCAGTACCTGAAAAATTATTGTTTCCGGAACGCGTAACAGCATTAATATTAGCTCCTGCGAAACCGGATTGCCTGATATCGAAAGGTGCAATATTCAATTGAATCTCATCCAGAGCATCAAGAGATACGGCTGTAGTTCCCGTGCGGCCGCCTGCTTGTGCAGAAGAGCCAAGTCCAAAACCGTTGTTAAAAACAGATCCGTCAATTGTGAAATTGTTAAAACGGCTGTCCTGACCGGCAAAGGATCGTCCATTACTATATGCATTGTAAGTAAGAATGTCATTTACTGTACGTCCGATTGTTGGAATGGATCCAATACTTTCGCTGTTGTAAGAAGTAGCAGCACCTGTCCGGTTAGAACTGAAAATATCGTTCCTGTTATACACAACCTGAACCTCATCAAGTTGGGATGTTTGCTCTGACAAAACAAAATTAAGATTTGCCGAGGTACCCAGACTTAACATAATATCCTCCTGAACCTGCTCCTGAAAACCAATAAATGAAACGGTTACCTTATATGGTCCTCCGATACGCATATTACTGATTAGAAACATTCCGTCCTGATTCGATGCTGCGCCGTAAATTGAACCCGAAGGAGTGTGGACAGCAACCACGGTCGCCCCCGGCATTGACTCACCACTGATACTTTTAACAGTACCTTTGATGCTTGATGTTGTAACCTGTGCATGCAACAGCGAAGCTGTACTTAGCAAGATTAACAGAAATAGAAGATTTTTGATTTTCATAGTGGATTAGGTTAGTTTTTAATAATTAGTGCCAATATTAATATTCTTTTTTAAAGCTGATACTATCACAAGATTAAGTTTAGGTATATGGAAAATTAATTTCTGCTTTCAATTCTAAATTTACTGTTTGAATTAGAATTGGATGCCATTGACATCCTATAATTATAGAAATGTTATGAGTACTATTTCAACAAGTAAATTCCCCTGATATTATGCTCACATATAACTATTTAGGTAATAACAGTTGCATCTTATTAACACATGAAAAAAATAATAAATCCCCAATATATTGAGACCATCTCGGTTCCTGAAGATTAAATTTGAAGAAGGAAAGGTGTTGACTCCGTGGCTCATCAAAACCATAAAGTGTTATAAAACATTGGCGTTATAGGGTAAATCAGGGAACTGAAATAAAAATCTGACATATGGAAATTCACAAGTTGAAGTCATAATAATCATTTGTATCTTTTCCCCTGTTAAATGAATTACATTTTTGAGTCTGCTCTGCAAAGTCATAATTCTGATTTTTCAACATTTTCCGTGCTACCTTAAAAAGGGAAATAGCTAAATTTCGGAATTCTATTTTGACTCCCTTTTTGAATTTGGGACTAAAATGAGCTTTCTGAATAAGTCGGTAATTGTATTTTATTGAAATTAAAAGCCTTTATATTAAAACAATGAATTGTATTATTCAAAGAGTTTGGATTTCAGGTATACTTCTGTTTATTATTTTTTTTCAAGCTCATTCCATATATGCTCAATGTAACTGTAATCACTCAACGCTCATACTTTCCCTGGATGGATTCCGATGGGATTATCCGGAGAAAACGCATACTCCAACACTCAACCTGATAGCTAAAGAAGGCGTTAAAGCTGTATCTTTAATACCCTCTTTTCCCACTAAAACTTTTCCGAATCATTATACAATTGCAACAGGACTATATCCTGATAACCATGGTATTGTGAACAACTCGTTTTTTGATCCCGCTTTGGAAAAGGCATATTCAATGAGCAATAAAAAAGAAAGGTATAATCCCGCATTCTATGGTGGAGAACCCATCTGGATCACGGCTCAGAATCAGGGCTTAATTACTGCATCCTTTTTCTGGGTTGGAACAGATGTTGGTATTATGGGAAAACATCCTGATGACTGGAAAATGTATGATGGAAAAGTTCCATTTATTGACCGCATTGATACTATTGTTAAATGGCTGGACAGATCTCCGGAAAGTCGTCCCCGATTAATTATGGCATATTATGAAGAACCCGACGGTGTTGGACACGACTATGGTCCGGATGATCCCAGAACACTGGATGTTGTAAATGAAATTGACAGTCTTACAGGGATTCTGTATTCCCGGATTAAAAACCTTCCACATGGAAACTGTATAAACTTTATTGTAGTTTCTGATCATGGAATGGGAAATGTTACATCGGATAAGAATATTGTATTAGCTGATTTTTTGCCAAAATCGTGGCAGGTAAGAATTAAAGGATCAAATCCGTTCTTTAATCTGTATATGGACAGCCTCTGGATTGATTCGGCTTATAATTCGCTAAAAAAGGCAAAAAATATTAAGGTGTGGAAACCTGAGGAAGTCCCTGCCTACCTGAATTATGGAAAAAATCCCAGGGCCGGAAACATTATTGTTGTTGCTGACTCAGGCTGGAGTATAAGCCTGAAAAAGCCTATGAATTTGTCATACGGTGGAACACATGGTTATGATATTACAAATTCGGATATGCATGGAATATTCTATGCTTCAGGACCTGATTTTAAGAAAGCCTATATTCATCCCTCTTTCCAAAATACAGATATTTATTCCCTTCTGGCTGAAATTCTGGGTATAACTCCTGCTGAAACAGACGGGAATCTTGGTAACGTAATAGAGATGCTAAACCCTGAATAAATTAACAGGAAGGAATTAATTCATCATTGAGGATTCTTTTAATGTA
>CAYOLQ010000001.1:59014-67795 GCA_964404825.1 uncultured Chitinophaga sp. | reverse complement strand
GCTATTATATTTGGTCGTATATTGATTGAATTACCATTTGATATTGATAAATTATAACCATTCCGGGAAAGTGTCTGATCATCAGTATCATCAAGATATTTATTCAGTGAGACTGTACCAGCTGAAGGATCGTTGGTTAAAGAGAGGTTATCTCCTGTCAATCTGATTGATTGCAGCTCATTGGAGGGGTTATTATCAGCATCGTTAAATTTATCAATCACATATCCCCCGTTTAATGATAACAGAATTGAATCTCCGGAAGCTGACCGTCTGAGTGTCTGAATTTCATTTGTTTTACTAACGTCCATAGGGATTTTATTTCCACGGATAATCGCAAGTGAATCTCCTGAAACAGCGATGGTTTGTTCATCCTTATTATCTAAATACTTTGAAAGATTTACCGGGTAAGCGTTGGGATTTTTGGTAACGGTAAGAATATTACTTTGCTCTTCAAAATGCAAATCCTGAATTTCATTAATACTGTCGTGATCAGCATCTTCAAATTTATCGGTCAGAGTAACAATATTTCCGGAAGATATTGAGAGCTGGTAACCATTCAGACTTAAGGCCTGCAGTTCATTATTCGGGTTAGCATCCGCGTCATTTACATCCAGGGTTACTGAATTTCCACCTTTATCTAAAGATAAAACCTGGTTTTTATAACTAAGGTTCTGAATTTCATTAACAGGATTGGAGTCGGCATCATTGTAAAGTCCGGATAAATCGACCTTCCCGCCGTTTTGCAGTTCCAGCTCCATAACCAGGGGATCATAACTAATTTGCTGATAATCATTTGAATCAGGTACATTTGAGGCTGTACCGGCATACAATGCATAGGGTACTGCGAGAAACTGAGTTGTTCCCATGCTTCTGAAACCAGAACCGAAATCCACCTCCACTTTCATATAATGAACACCGCTTCCCCAGTTGATTTGAGAAAAATCCCCGGCAGCACCGGAAACATAAGAACCCTGTCCGATAATTAGTGAAAAAAGCCCATACTTATCTGTCGAAATACTGTGTGATTCACAATACTCTGAAATACCTGAAGGGTCTTCTGCAATGATCGAAATTTTTACTTCCAGCAGTTTACTCTTTAATTCGAATCCGCTTTCATCGCGTGCTACAGCCTGATAGCTCATCCCTTTTGGAGTATACTGGGAAAAGGAGAATGAATTTACTCCTGCCAACAAAAGAAATAAAAGCAAAAAGTGTAGATTTTTCATCATAATTTTTCAATTTTAAATACGCGATCAATCAGCTTGTCAGTCGAATAAACATGAAGCAAATAGAAGCCACTTGGGAAACTTGTCATGTTTACAACAATTAATCCCGATTCTGAAACATTGAAATCCTCTGTTCTGTATAGATTCCCCACGGATGAAAAAAAAGCTATATGTAATAATTTGCTGCTACGGATATTAAAAAGGATGTTGAGATCTTTTACAACAGGATTTGGGTATACCTCAACAGCATTAATACCGATTTTAGGATCATTAATATTTTTATTTAATAGGGACGGTTGCTGAAATCCCTGTGTAAGACCAAGCCCGTTAAAATTTGAAATAAGAGAGCCTGTTATCGCCTCACCTGCTGAATAAGATAAGATTCCGTTATTATCACAGGTAGTGGTTCCTGTAACGGAAATAACAGATCGTGTTAAACTCTGAGAGAAAAGATTCAGAGTTAAAAGAATCATAAGAGAACTACATATTAACCTTATTTTTACCATGTTATATGGAAATAGGAGGTTCAAATGTAATTAAATATTCATAAAACCAAATAGAAATTTGAATCAAAATAAAACTTTTATCTAAATAAAGTCAATCTTTATCACAAAAATTATGACGTTAGACGATAAAAATGATAGTATTATCCTAATTAAGAATAAAAAATAAAAAGAATTTGAAAACGTCGGAAGGCTTAAATACTGACTTTTTCGGAAATCTCCTCTCCCTTATATTCTTTGATCAATTCTATAAACCGGTCGAACAGAAATGCTGTATCAGTAGGACCTCCGGAAGCCTCCGGGTGAAATTGTGTTGAGAAAAAGGGTTTAACACTATGGATCATCCCTTCATTTGTATTATCATTAAGATTAATAAACAGCGGATCCCAATTCTTTGTAAGGGTATTATTATTAATAGCAAATCCGTGGTTTTGAGAAGTAATATACGCCTGATTACTACCAAATCGCAATACAGGCTGATTATGACTTCTGTGCCCATATTTCAGTTTATAAGTGTCGGCTCCTGAGGCAAGAGCCATTAACTGATTTCCGAGACAAATACCAAAAATTGGTTTTGAACCTTCAAAAGCACGACTTAGATTTTTTATTGTAACATCACAACGCTTCGGGTCGCCCGGTCCGTTCGAGATAAAAAGTCCATCATAATCTTCATTCTGAAAATCATAATCCCAGGGAACTCTTATTACAGTCGTGTCGCGCTGAAGCAGGTAACGGATGATATTAAATTTTACACCACAGTCAACAAGAAGAATTCTGTATTTGCCATTTCCATATACCTCCCTTTTGCGGGTACTAACCTGATCTACGAGATTTTCAAGGTTAGGATCATATACGGGAACATCCTTATCGTTACAGATTATTTTACCTAACATGCACCCTTTCTCACGCAGAATTTTAGTCAGAAAGCGCGTGTCAACTCCATAAATCCCGGGGATCTTATACTCTTTAAGCCAGTCTCCAAGGCTCTTTTCGGCATTCCAATGAGAGTAATCGTGTGAATAATCTGAGATTACCAACCCGGAAATATGCAGACTACCTGATTCAAAAAACTTAAGCAGGTTATTTTCTACTTCCTGATAAGGCACGCCATAATTACCAACAAGTGGGTATGTCAGAACCAGAATTTGACCTTTATACGATGGATCGGTAAGGCTTTCCGGATATCCGGTCATTGCTGTATTAAAAACAACTTCACCTGCAACTGAGCCTTCATATCCAAAAGATATTCCGGGAATTTCCGTTCCGTCTTCGAGCCAGAGTTTAATAGAGGGAGATTCCGCCATTAGTCTAAAATTAAATTATTTCTTTTCCTTTTTTATTTCTTCCAAAATTATCTGTTCCGCTTGTTCCGGGCTGATATGCTTGGCAATAATCTTTTTATCCTTATCGAATAGAAAAAGAATATTCGAACTTTTAATGTCATAAATTTCGCGATAGGAAAAATCGTAAGGATTCCATGCATTAATCCATCCGTAAATATGGTTTGCTGATATAAAATCAACCCATTTTTCCTTACCGGGAACTCCTGAAAGCATATGAACAGCTATAAGCTGAACCCCTTGTGATTTAAGCCTTTGATACATTGCATATAAATCAGGAATGGATTTTTTACAATGACCACAATCTGCTTCCCAGAAATACAAAAGCAGGTATTTTGCCTGAACTTGCCTTAAATTAAAAAAATCACCTACATATGGATTCTTTTTTAAACTGGTATCTTCAACAGCAACCAAAAAATGAGCATCAGGAACTGACACCAACTGAATATCGGGAGCGGGATTCCCTACCAGAAGAGGTTTAATTGTTTTTACCCTGTTTGTTAAATCCTGCAGAAACTTTTTATCGGACCAGGTGGCTTCATTCAGATAATACTTTTCAGCAATATAAACATATACCGCATCCATTGCCAGATATTTGCTGTTCGCATAATAATTAAAGAGAGTTGTAAGCATATATTTGAACAGAAAAGTATCTGCGCGTGAAATATTAACAAGATAATCCACCTCTTTAAAAACCGAATCAGGTAAAGGAATTACGAGGTTATCCAAATAATACATTAACTTCTTTTCGTAAAAAGGAGACCGTAAAAGTCTGACATCAGAAAGGTCAAAATTATCGAAGTAATGGGCTTTGAAGTATCGAATCTGAAAAGTTGAGTCGGTGATGTTCCCGTTTGTGTCCCTCGGGGGATCTGGTACCTCAACATCCTTAAGAGAAGTCAGAAATTTACTGAAATAAGTATCCGGATATGAATTAACAAGATTCGAAACGTAATTATAAACAGTTGTGTTTATTTCCTGAAGCTTATTGCTAATTGTAATTGAATCCTGTCCAGACGCTTCGCTTAATTGTTTCTGCAGTGTTGTTGCTATGTCTCGCTGATCAGCAATATAATTCTGATACTGGTAAAAAAGAATATTTTCTTTATCGCCGGTAATTTTTGTGTTTCTGATAAGATCTCCGGAATCACTTTCAATCGAAAAAAACTGATTTTTATCAATCAGAAGATCGAACCTGTTCCGATCCGGAAGATACACAAGGTAAAGACCTGAAGGCAATGTTTCAGAACCTGAAAACTCACCATTACCTTTTGAATCCAGAATTGTACTATCCTGAATTATCAGGGATTCCCGAAAATAATGCCCAAAAATTAACGTGTCCCCAGCAAATGCAGGCATTTTAATCGGGATTCTATGCTGTGCATTTAATTCACAATTCAGTACCAATGACATAAAGAAAACAATATTCGCTATAAAGAATCTTCTCATATTCCCTGCTTTCGAAATATAAAATAAACAATGGTTTTGCTGAATAAATCATTGATTTTTCGGTTTCAAAGTTACACATAAAAACTTAAAGTTGGTAAAACCGAAAAATCAACAATAATATATCAGAATTCATGCCAGAAATATGGATTCGCCAGTAATTACTTGAATATCAGTAACTCTGACATGTCTTTCCTGGACCTGAGTTAATAAATGAATATCCTGATACAGGAAAATTAATTTTAGTTTTAGAAATTTTTATCCGTATCTTAGATTCAATAATTTCTGAACGATTTTTACGAAATGTTAAGCATAAGTAAGGCCCAAAAGCTGATTTCAGACGAACTCAAAAAATTAGTTTTCCCCGAAGAGCCCAAAAAACTCTACGATCCGGTAAGATTTATTCTGAGCGATGGTGGAAAACGTCTGAGACCTTCACTTGTTTTGCTAGCCTGTGACCTTTTTGGAGGTAATTATCACAAAGCCATTTATCCGGCTCTGGGTATAGAAGTATTTCACAATTTCACCCTGCTCCATGACGACCTGATGGATAATTCAAGCATCAGGAGAAACAGACCAACAGTGCATGTAAAATGGGATCCGAATACTGCAATTTTATCTGGAGATGCAATGTCGATAATTGCAAATGATTTGATCTGCAGAGTTGATGATGAAAAAATCAGAGCGGTCAGTAATCTTTTTAGCAAAACAGCAGTTGAAGTCTGTGAAGGGCAAATGCTTGATATGGAATATGCTCAAAAAGAATCTGTAACAATTTCTGAGTATATTAATATGATTCGCTTAAAAACCTCTGTGCTTTTAGCCGCTTCTCTGGGAATCGGATCTTATATAGGCGGAGCGCCTGAGAAAGAAGCTGACAGGATGTATTATTTTGGATTGAATCTTGGTCTTGCATTTCAATTGCAGGATGACTTACTTGACAGTTTCGGAAATCAGGATCTTTTTGGGAAAAAGATCGGGAATGATATTCTTACCAACAAACGTACCTACCTTGTAATTAAGGCGTTTGAAAAAGCCAAAGGATCAGATTTACTGATTCTTTCCAAATATTTTTCAGGTATTGATTTTGATCCCAATGAAAAAATACATCAGGTGATAAGCGTTTTCAATTCGCTGGACATAAAAAACGATACACAAAATCAGATTAATATATTCCACAAAAAGGCTTTGAAATATTTGAATGAAGTTAATCTGTCTCATGAAAGAAAGAAAATATTACTTGAATTTTCAGAAGAATTAATAAAAAGGGAAAAATAAGATCCATTTAAAGAATAATTCATCACTCTTATTATGAATAAACTTATTAAATCATTCTATCTGGCAATTATCCTATTCTTAAGTTTTTCCCTTACGGGATTATCTCAGGGCTTTGATAATCAAACACGGGCTGTTTATATTCTTGACATTTCAAAATATGTTGAATTCCCACCTGATTTCAATAAGCAGGAGTTTTTCAGCATTGGGATTCTTGATGAAGATGATGCGTTGTTCTGGGAAGTGGATAATATGGCCCGGACGCGTAAATTTATTCAGGGAAAACCTGTTAAACTGACACTTTTCCGTGATCTGTCAGAGGTTAAGCCAACCAACGTTATTTACGTCAATAAAACCAGTGGAATTAAAATTTCATCGCTTTTAACGAAAATTCAGGGCAATTCTACTTTACTTATTAGTGAGGGTTATGAGTTTCGGGAATCCATGTTAAATTTTGTTGTTATCAACAACAAAACAGAATTTGAGGCAAATGAAGAATTAATGAATAAAGAAGGGCTGAAAGTTAGTCAATTATTTCTAGCCCAATCAATTAAAACCAGGGAAGACTGGCAAAAGCTTTTCGAAAAAACAGATGTTGAGCTCAAGGAGGAAAAAGTAGTTACACAACAACAAAAAGAGTTAATTGAGGACCAGTCAGCTCAAATCGCTGCGCAGGCAGAAAGAATCAGACTTCAGGAGCTTCGCTTAGACAGCCTTGACCGGGAAATAAAAGCTAAACAGGCAAATATCCGGCAAAAGGAGATTATTCTTGCTAAGCAGGTAAACGAAATAAACAAGCAGAAAGGCCTTATCAAAGAACAGACAGATGAGGTAAACCTGCAAAAGCAGAATCTTGCAAAACTGGAAAAGGACAAAAGTGAGAAAGATATTGAAATAGCAAATAAAAGTGCCTTGATTGCCGAACAGGACGGAAAAATTATCGAGCAGTTTAAACAGATTGAAAAACAAAAGCTGATTACATATTTTATCGGAGTTGCATTACTTCTCGTTACCGGTTTAGGATATTTCATTTATATAAACTATCGTAACAAGAAGAAGGCCAATGATATACTTGAAGAAAAAAACAGACTTATTACCCTTCAAAAGGAAGAAATTCAGGAACAAAAAGAGGTCGCTGAAATGCAGAGGGATCAGATTACCTATCAGAAAAAGCATATAACTGATAGTATCCATTATGCTTTGAGAATTCAAAGAGCTATTCTGCCTTCTTTGGAACTTTTTACCGATGAGATAGAGCACTTTGTGTTATACAAACCGCGAGACATTGTTAGCGGAGATTTCTATTGGGTAAATAAAAAAGATAATCTATGGATTGTAATAGCCGCAGATTGCACAGGTCATGGAGTCCCCGGGGCATTCATGAGTATGCTGGGTGTTAGTTTTCTGAATGAAATCATTAATAATAAAAATATTCATAAGCCTGACCAGATTCTGAATTCATTGAGAGAAAATATTATTCTGGCACTTAAGCAAATGGAGTCGCAAAGCGATGTTAAAGACGGTATGGATATCACTGTTTGTGCAATAGATTATAGTACGGGAATTCTTGAATGGGCTGGTGCCAATAACCCTCTTTTCATAATTCAAAACGGTGAGCTTAACCATATAAAGGGGGATAAAATGCCAGTTGCCATTCACGATGTAATGGAGCCCTTTACCTTACATACATTTAAACTAAATAAGGGCGATACATTCTATACTTTTTCTGATGGGTATGTTGACCAGTTTGGCGGAACAAGTCAGAAAAAGTTCCTGAGCAAAAATTTTAAAGAAGTAATAATGACTCTTCAGGATAAAACGATGTACGAACAAGGAGTAAAACTAAATGAGGTTTTTGAAGAATGGAAAAAGGATGTTGAACAGGTGGATGATGTAACCGTTATTGGATTGAGATACTAGACAAATTTTAAATTGGCTAAATTCTGGCCGTAACAGAATAGAAATACAAAAATGCTAAACATTGCCTTAATCCGGAATTGTTTAGCATTTTTTAAGAAATAAAAATCTTATTGGCAATCATAGTAAGTTGTTGTCCCTCCAATAGTTACATATTCCGCCTCTTTCTCTGCAAGTTCTGTCCCGCAATAGGTTGCACTGGATCCGTTATAAGTTCCGCTACTTGATTCTGTAACCAGAGTACATGATTTACATTCTTCAAGAAGTTCACACGATGGAATGATTGCCGCCAGTACTATAAATACAGAAATTCTTCGTAAAAGTTTTTTCATATGTCTGGATTTTAGTGTTAAGTGCCTTCCAAAAATAGTGTTTTTATATCAATAATCATTTTTGATCCAATATACTTTCCATTTGTGCTACATAAACAGCAGATAAACTCCGGTACTTCAAACTGAAACTGAAACTATCGGCCAATTAATTAATATTAGAAAAACTTATATATTTAGTCGAAATAAATGCCTGTTCAAACCATGAAACAATCTTACATTTTTCCTGTAATCTGTTTTCATGCCTGTTTACTTTCTGATATAAACGCTCAGGAATGGACCCAATTCAGAGGGTCCAAACTTAATGGAAAAGCCCCGGACCAAACTGCGCCTTTGCATTGGACTCCCGATTCCAATTTAGTTTGGAAAACATTGCTGCCAGGGGAAGGATGGTCATCACCGGTTGTCCTTGGTAATCAAATCTGGCTGACGACTGCAAAAAATGAGGGCAGTAAACTTTATGCGGTTTGTGTTGATAAAATAAATGGCGGAATAATTCATAATCTCCTGCTTTTCAGACCTGATTCAGTTTTTGGTAAACATGCTGTTAACAGCTACGCAACTCCAACCCCTTGTATAGATGAAAGAAGAGTTTATGTGAATTTTGGTCAATATGGAACGGCCTGCCTGGAAACCCAAACAGCAACCGTAGTATGGAAAAGGGAAGATCTTTTTTGCAATCACGTTCAGGGACCCGGAGCTTCTCCAATTCTGTATAAAAATATGTTGATACTTCATTACGAGG
>CAYOLQ010000001.1:0-58914 GCA_964404825.1 uncultured Chitinophaga sp. | reverse complement strand
AATATCTACTTTCCATCCACCAATGGAAAAACACTTGTTATAAATCAAGGAAAAGTTCTCCAAATCGTTGCCGATAACAAGCTTGACGGTCAAATCTGGGCTTCACCGGCGGTAATAGATAACCAATTGCTTTTAAGAACCAGCAAGTATTTGTATTTGATTGGAGAGTAAAAGTCTGATTAAGTTAGAAACATTCTGAATAAGCACTAATCCACTGTATTTAACACTTTACTAAGCCTTTGTGTAGTATTTTTGAAAACCACACTCCAAAAGGTGGTTTTACCAGGCGTGGAATATTATAAATTAATCAAATATCTATCCTATAATTAGTAATTAAATCAATTAGTTATGAAAGTAAAATTCTTTTTTATTCCATTGGTGTTTTTTTTCCTGCTTTCAGTATCTTCCTACGCACAGGAACCAACACGCTGGAGGGGTCCTGGCTCAAACGGAAACTATGATGAAAAGGGCCTCCTCAAAGAATGGCCTGTTAACGGACCTGTTATTGCATGGTCATACGACGGCATTGGACAGGGACATTCATCAGCTGTTGCTTCAAACGACTTTATTTATACAAGTGGAATGATTGAAAATACAGGATACCTTTTCAAATTAAAACTTACCGGAGAGGTTATTTTTAAAAAAGCATATGGTCCTGAATTTTTTGAAAGCTACAATGGAACAAGAGGTACTCCTGTTATTATGGGCGATAAAATATATCTTCTGAGTGGTTTAGGAACTCTTTATTGTCTGAACGAAAAAGATGGTTCACTGGTTTGGAATCAGGATCTTATAAAAAGTTTTGGTGGAGAAATAATTACCTGGGGATATAATGAGACTCCGGTTGTTGATGGTGACAAAATTTATTGCACCCCGGGCGGAAACAAAAATTCTGTAATTGCTCTTAACAGGCACACTGGTAAACTGATCTGGAGTTGTCCCGGAAAACAGGAACTCTCAGCATACTGCACGCCTCTGCTCTTTGTTCATAATGGCAGAAAAATTCTCGCCACACACACGAAATCTAATTTATTAGGGATTGATGCTGAAACCGGCTCACTTCTCTGGTCGCATCCACAGCCAAACCAATGGTCAGTGCATGCAAACACTCCAATTTATCATGATGGTGGATTATTCTATTTCAGTGGCTACGGGCAAGGTTCAGGAAAGCTACAGTTAAATCAGGATGGATCAAAAGTTACTCTTTCATGGGAGAATAAATCCATGGATAGCAGGATGGGCGGAGCTGTACTTGTTGATGGATACATTTATGGATCCGGGGATAATAAAAGGGAGTGGAAATGCATTAACTTGAAGACAGGCGAAAACACCTATATTTCAACAGAACTGGCCAAAGGAGTCGTGATTTATGCCGATGGTATGTTGTATTGCTATTCAGAAAAGGGCGAACTTGCAATGGTAAAAGCAGAACCTGCGGCTTTTACCGTTGCCGGAAAAACAAAAGTTACATTAGGAACAGACCAGCACTGGGCCCACCCTATGATTTACAAAGGTGTTTTATATCTGAGACATGGGAATACCCTTATAGCCTATAAAATTAAATAGCTCAATCCATATGAACTGCATAAAAGCAATTCTGTTTTTTAGCTTCCACATTATCGTGATAAGTGGTTTTACTCAGGATGCTCAATGGCGCGGGCCTGCAAGAGATGGTATATATCCCGATAAAGGCCTGCTTCAGAAATGGCCTGAGACAGGTCCGGAGTTGGTCCTCAAAAAAGAAGGGTTAGCCGCAGGATGGACAACTCCTGTTATCTCTGAGAATGTTATTTATATTACGGGACGCAGAGATTCAATTGAAGTTATAACTGCATTAACTATTGACGGTACCATTGTTTGGGAAACAGAGATTGGAGCAGCATGGCAGGTAAATTTCCCTGATTCAAGAAATTCTCCAACCATTGAGGGAAACCGGATCTATATTGCTTCGGCAACCGGGCAGGTAAATTGTATCGATAAACAATCCGGCAAAATTGTCTGGCAGGTTAATACTCACAAAATCTATAAGGCAGAATACCATAGATGGGGTTATGCCGAATCAATTGTCTTAACAGATAAAGCTGTTATTTCATCTCCTGTAGGAACCGAAACTGTTCTTGTGGCTCTTAACAAATCAGATGGCTCGCTGCTATGGAAAACGGAAAGCCTGGGAAATGATGTTATGTCTTATGCTTCACCTGTTATTATTGAGCATAATGGAACAAAGCTTATTCTGGCTCAGACTTCAGTACACCTTGTTGCAGTAAACCCGGTTGATGGCGAAATTTTCTGGAAGTACGATCTGATCACAAATCACACTACCGACGGAAGACGAAATAACACCAATACCCCACTTTATTCCAACGGTGAAATATTTGTTACTTGCGGTTATAACGCTCAGGCAGTTATGCTAAAGCTTTCTGCTGATGGAAAATCTGTCAGTCTGAAATGGACTAATGATGTTTTGGACAGTCATCATGGGGGTGTTGTTCTGGTCGACGGATTTATTTACGGTTCAAACTGGTTGAATAATGGAAATGGTAACTGGGTTTGTCTCGACTGGAATACCGGAGAAGTTAAATATGAAGAAAAGTGGTTGAATAAGGGCTCTATTATTTACGCTGACGGTTTGCTTTATCTCTATGAGGAGAAGCAGGGGCACGTAGGACTTGTAAAACCCGAACCTGATGCTTTCAAAATAATCAGCAGCTTCAAAATTGAAGATGGCACGGGACCACACTGGGCACATCCTTCCATTTATGACGGATATCTGCTAATGAGGCACGGCGAGGTGCTTTTAGTATATAATATTAAAATGGAACGTGAGATCAAATCATCAGAATAGTGAAATCGAAATTTAATTATCCGAAATGAGGATAATTCATCCAAATATCATCCTTATTACCATAATCCTGACCGCCGCAGGATCTCTTGCCTGGTGGCTTGGAAAAGATCCGGTAAAGGACTTCACCACCAGCGAACCGGGTATGGATAACCGGGGAGCAGCTGTTGCTATAAATTTTGATATTAAAATTGGAGAGTTCTTTGAAAATTTCGGTGATAAAAATTCTGAACTTCAGGAAACCTGGCCTCGCTTCAGGGGAGAATATTTTGATAATATCAGCCGTTCACCGGTAAAACTTATAGAGAAGTTTGATCCCGATGGTCCAAAAATTAAATGGACCGCTAATCTGGGGGAAGGGCATGCCGGACCGGCCATATACAAAGGTAAAGTATACCTTATGGATTATGATGAAGAACTAAGAGCCGATATGCTGAGGTGTTTTTCATTGAATGAGGGTACCGAACTTTGGCGAAGATGGTATAAAGTACCTGTAAAGCGAAACCATGGCATGTCGCGCACAGTACCTGCTGTTACAGAAAACTTTATTCTTACGATCGGACCCAGAAGTCATGTGATGTGTTTAAGCAGATCAAACGGGGAATTCCTTTGGGGGTTAAATATTGAGGCGGAGTATGGTACAGAGATTCCGTTCTGGTATACCGGGCAATGCCCGCTGATCGATAATGAAAAAGCAATTATTGCTACAGGAGGTAAAGCATTAATGATTGCTGTGGATTGTAAAACAGGCAATCTCTTATGGGAAGTCCCTAATCCTGATGGCTGGGCTATGTCGCACTCTTCTATCATGCCCTTTGAGTTTGAAGGAGTGAAAATGTATGTTTACAGTGCAATCGGAGGAGTATTTGGTGTAGCAGCGGATGGTCCCTCAGAAGGAACTGTAATCTGGAAAAGTTCACGATGGAATCACTCTGTCGTTGCGCCCTCACCGGTTTGCCTGCCCGATGGAAAAATATTTCTTTCTGCAGGATATGGCGCAGGTTCAATGGCAATAAAACTGATTAAATCGGGATCCGGCTTTGAAGTTGAAGTATTACAGGATTATAAACCTGTGGATGGAATTGCATCGGAACAGCAAACACCAGTTGTTTTCAAAGGACACCTCATCGGAATATTGCCAAAAGATGCAGGCCCTCTAAGAAATCAGATGGTTTGCGTGAATCCTTCTGATTTTACCAGGATGGTCTGGACCAGCGGACAAACAGTGCGTTTCGGCCTTGGACCTTTTATGATTGCAGATAATAAAATATTCATTTTAAGCGACGACGGAACATTAACCATCGCACGACCTTCAATCCAAAGTTACACCCAGCTTGATCAGGCAAAAATAATCGACGGACACGATGCCTGGGGCACTTTGGCAATTGCTGATGGATATTTGATTCTGCGGGATTCGAAGACATTGGTGTGTTTGGATATTGCTCTAAAACGTTAGTCATGAACAATAAAACCTTAACTCTTCTGGTCCTCCTCACCCTCGCAATCATTCTTGCACTGGTAATATTCGATTTCATGGGTGATCGTCCGGACAAACGCGGAGAAAATCCATATGAGTATAATGTGGATCAATTTAAAACTGTTGATCCGGGTTTGGTTCATTACCGGGAAACGAAAAATATTCCCATTGGAAGCCGGGTTCCGGGAGGAATAGATGTGTTTAATGAGGAAATTTTCCTGACCGGTCTGAACTTCATCCATGTCATCCGGCCTGATGGCGTTCAAAAGTCATCCTTCCCTATCGTAGGTAAAGGGGAATGTATTAAGGTAACAGAAAAAAATATTATCCTTGGATTAAAAAGCGAAGTTCTTGTTTATGATCATTCCGGAAAGCTAATAAACTCGTGGAAAATAGAGAATGGAAGAACAATAATTACTTCTATTACGGTTAAGGACGATTATATTTTTGTTGCAGATGCCGGAAATCGCAGGGTTCTGAGTTATAACCTACTGGGAGGCTTGCAGGCTGAATTCGAAGGAAAAAGGGATGGTAATGCAGGACATGGTTTTATTGTACCCAGTGCCAATTTTGAGGTGGTAGTAAATAGTTTTGGTGAACTTTGGATAACTAATCCGGGTGAACATGCTATTGAAAATTATACAGATGAAGGTCAGATTAGAGGTTATTGGGCAAAAAGCTCCATGGAGATTGACGGCTTCACAGGATGTTGTAATCCGGCTGAAATCGCTGTTTTGGAAGACGGCTCTTTTGTTACCAGCGAAAAGGGGTTGGTTCGGATAAAAGTCTACGATGCTTCCGGAAAACTTATTTCGGTTGTTGCTCCCCCCGGGAAATTCAATGAAGAGGGGCACGCACCGGAAGTGGCTGTTGGTAAAAACGGGGAGATATACGCCCTCGATTTTGACAGAAATATGATTCGATTATTTGAAAAGCAATGATTCGATTTCTTAAGTTTAAGAAAGAGCTCCAAGTCCCGTCAGGGACGATATACTATTTTTCCGAACAACAATGATGAAAGATGAAACGAAACGAATTTATAAGGACCTTTTTCAGAATATCTCTTCTCGTGTCGATGGCTGTGCTGGTTGGTTTTTTTGCCGCTGGAAAGAAAATAGGTACAAATGATGAATGCAATGAAAGAAAACAATGCAGGTCATGCGGAAAACTAAATAAATGCTCTTTGCCGGAAGCCACTAAATACAAAAACAATGGCTGAAGATAAAATCATTAAGCGGAGGGAGTTTATCCATACCGGTGTAAGATTTGCCCTGGGATTATCCCTTGCAGGAATTGCTGTGGCTGCAACAAGAAAGACTACATCTGAAAAATGGGTTTGGCAGATTGATCCCTTTAAATGTACCCAGTGTGGAAGATGCGCCACAGAATGTGTAAAGAGTCCCTCCGCAGTAAAATGTATTCATGCATACGAACTTTGCGGGTATTGTGATCTATGTGGCGGATATTTTAAACCCGGTGTAAAAAAACTGGAAACCGGAGGAGAAAATCAACTTTGTCCTACCGCTGCCATTCAAAGGAAATTTATTGAGGAACCATATTTTGAATATATCATTGATGAAGAACTTTGTATAGGCTGTGCAAAATGTGTCAAAGGATGTTCCTCCTTTGTTAATGGTTCCCTGCATCTTCAGATTCGCCACAACTTGTGCGATAATTGCAACGAATGTGCAATTGCCCGCGTATGTCCATCAGAAGCCATAAGCCGGGTTCCGGCAAACGATGCATATAAAATAAAAGGGGATTATCATGGAGGGTTAAAGGCATAGAATATGAACAAGATCTTTTATAAAATCGTCTTTATTCTGCTTTTTACTCTGATATTCGTTCAGGCAAATGCTCAGCGTTTTCCAAAACCTGAGTTCGAAACGGGTTATGAACAACCAAATCCATCAACTCCCGAACCCCGTTCAAACGCCCTTGAATATCTTGATGTTCTTGTTCTCTTTGCCGCACTCTCCCTGGCTTCCTGGCTGACAATAAAAAAACGATCTAGACGTGGAATACTCTGGTTATCCATTTTCACCCTTCTCTACTTTGGTTTTTATCGCGAAGGTTGTATCTGTTCTGTTGGTTCAATTCAAAACATCACCTTTGCGTTATTCGACCCGGTTTACAAAATCTCGGTCACGGTTCTGATATTTTTTGTTTTACCTCTTGTGTTTGCCTTGTTTTTTGGGAGGACATTTTGTGCAGGTGCATGTCCACTTGGGGCAATTCAGGACATCATAATCTATAAGCCGGTATCTGTTCCTGTCTGGGTAAAAAAAACTCTTGGTTTCATTCCCTATCTGTATCTGGGTCTGGCGGTTTTGTATGCTGCTACCGGAACTGATTTTATCATTTGCCGGTATGACCCGTTCGTTGGATTTTTCAGGATGGACGGCCCCTACACTATGATTGTAATAGGAATTGCCTTGCTTTTACTGGGATTGTTTTTTGCCCGGCCGTATTGCAGGGTTTTTTGCCCCTACGGCGTAATGCTGAGCTGGATGTCAAGATTTTCAAAGTATCATATGACCATAACCCCGGCAGAATGCATATCCTGCAAACTTTGCGAAAATTCATGTCCGTTTGATGCAATTGATATTCCGGTTAATGAAAAAGTTCGTACATCAAAAGCTGTAAATCAGAATGTAAAACGATTCAGTCTTTATGCACTATTAATCCCTGTTTGGATGTTCATTGGCGGGTATGCCGTATCAAGCGCTCATGTTCTCTTATCAAAAGCTCATCCTGACGTTTACCTTTCTGAATTGCTAATTGCCCATCCTGAATTAAAAACAGATACTAAAAACCTTGATATTAAAGCTTTTCTGGAATCCGGAAAAACTTTCGAAGAGCTTGTTGCTGAGGCAGGTCTTATCAGGAAAAAATTTAAAGTCGGGGGCTGGTACTTAGGTGGGTTTTTAGGCCTTGTGATTGGAATAATGATTATGAATCAGTTTGTTCTTCGAAAAAAATCGATTTACGAACCTCATAAAGGCGATTGCTTTAGTTGCGGTCGTTGTATGAATTATTGTCCGGTAGTTAAAATTAAATGATGATGGATCAGGAAACAAAATTGAAACTCCTAAAACAGGTAATTATTATCTCAGCGGCTTTCTGCATCCTGGTTGCATTTCTTCTGATTGTAAATTTCCTGCAGATGAAGAATAGCAAACCTCTCGAAAGTCAGACTGTTGAAGCACTTGTGAAACGTCTGGCTGAAGAGAATAATAATGATGAGCTCCGGCAAGAAATCCGGCAATTTGATCTGCTGGCAAGAAAGGCCTATTTTACTTCGGAATGGCAGGTTAATACTGGTGCTTACCTGCTTCTTTTCGGGGGAGTTGTTTTGGCTCTGGCACTAAAAATCAGAACAGATATCAGGACCAAAATTGGGATTCCTGAAAATCCTTCAGGAGATTCACTAAAAGATAAATATATAAGCCACAGGTGGTTATTTGCAACAGGTATTCTGGTTTTTGCTTTTGCGCTGCTATCATCTTTTCTAAGCGTTGATTATCTGAAAAACTACTCTCCAGGACAATTCATTGATGCTAAGGTAAGTACAAAAACAGATAGCATTGAGATTATCCCCATTGTAGAAATCGTCACTGCAGGAAAAACTGACTCTGTTGTGGTCTCGGGTGCTGAATCCTCTATCCAAAATGAGATTTCTAAGAGCGGTGATTCTGAAAAGGTCAATTCATCTGTCAAAGCTGCCAGCGTAGAAGATTTTAAGAAAAATCAGAGTACATTCAGGGGTTTTATGGGACAGGGAATTTCATATCATAAAAATATACCAACTGATTGGGACGGCGCATCTGGCGTAAATATCAAATGGAAAATTACCTTAACCAAACCCGGATATAATACCCCGGTAATCTGGGGGGATAAAATTTTTGTTGCAGGTGGAGATAATGTTTCACGAATAGTAAGCTGCTTCAACAGAAATACAGGTCGTTTACTGTGGGAAAAAGAAGCAGGCAACATCCCTGGCTCACCAGCATCTCCCCCAAAAACAACTGATGATACAGGTCTTGCTGCCCCAACAATGACCATTGACGGTAAAATGGTGTTTGCCCTTTTTGGAACAGGGGATCTGATTGCCTTTGATTTGGATGGAAACCTTATCTGGGCAAAAAACCTTGGAGTACCAACTAATCATTACGGACATTCCTCCTCTCTTCTTACCTGGAACGGAAAACTAATTGTTCAATATGATACATCCAAAGGAGGAAGAATGATTGCCATTAACAACACAAATGGAGAATTTGTCTGGGATATTTCCAGATCTAATAAAATTTCGTGGTCTTCTCCCGTCCTGTATCAAAGCAAGGGTAAAATGCAGGTCATTACATCAGCTGATCCCAACGTTTCTGCCTACGATATTGAAACGGGTGCTGAATTATGGAAATCAGCAGTAATGTCGGGAGAGGTTGCTCCATCTCCGGCAATATATAACGGCTTGGTTTTCGCCTCAAATGAATATGCAAAAACGGTGGCTCTTGATGCTGAAAACGGAGGTAAAATAGTTTGGGAAACAGATGAGTATCTTTCTGAGGTTTCAAGTCCTGTTGCAGCCAACAGTCTGCTATTCCTTGCAACAAGCTATGGCGTCCTTGTTTGCTATGACGCCCTTACAGGTGAAAAAATATGGGAAAAGGAATTCAACAGTGGATTTTATTCGTCCCCAATGATTGCTGAAAACAAAGTTTACATTATCGACATGTCAGGAATAATGCATATCATTAACGCAGACAGGACAGGAACCATAATTAAGCAGCCCGAATTGGGAGAAGCAGCTTTCGCTCTCCCGGTATTTGCTGATGGGAGAATATACCTCCGGGGGAAATCCAGTTTATATTGCATTGGAAAGTAATGAGTACTGACATTAACCATATCGACACCCTGATTGCCTCCTTCGGGAAAGAAAAAAATTCGATAATACCGATACTTCAATCTATTCAGACCCGTTATAACTATCTCCCGGAAGAAGCACTGAAGAGAGTGTGCGAAAAGACAAATATTACTCCAGCCCAGATTGTAAGTGTTGCCAGTTTTTATTCACAGTTTCGTTTTAAACCAGCAGGTGAACATATCATTAAGGTATGTTTAGGAACGGCGTGTCATGTGAAAGGTGCAGAGCAGGTATATGATGCATTAAGACGGGAGTTTGATCTTAAGGATGGGCAGGATACCAGTCCGTCGGGGAAATACACCATCGAGAAAGTCAATTGTCTGGGATGTTGCACTCTGGCTCCGGTTGTACAGATTGACCAGATTACATACGGACATGTGAACTCAGGAAAAGTAAGTGAAGTTTTGGCCGATTTTGAAAAACTCAGGGATACAAAGTCCGGCAAAAGGTTCAGAAAACCATCAGGCGAAGAAATTCAGGGGGAAGTCCGCATAGGTCTTGGTTCGTGTTGTGTTGCTAGTGGAAGCAATGAGATCCGGGATGCAGTTAAAGAAACGATTGAAAGCAAAGGCCTTAATATAAAGCTCAAACATGTTGGGTGTGTTGGAATGTGCCACCAGGTGCCGCTTCTCGAAGTTGTTCCTCTGAACGGTGAAACAATACTGTACTCCAAAGTCAGAGCCGTTGATGTAAACCAGATCCTTGAGCAGCACTTCCAGCCGGCAGGATTTTTCAAACGATTTGGCATCAAAATGCAAAATCTGATAGAAAATGTTGTTGACGATGGTCGATGGTCGGGTGTTGAACGTTATTCCCTCGATATCAGGGAAAAACATGTTTCAACCTTTCTGGGAAGACAAAAACCAATTGCAACTGAATTTCGGGGAATAATAAACCCTGTTGACATACAGGAGTATATTTCAAGAGCGGGTTTTAAAGCTCTGAAAAAGTGCCTGAATGAAAAAGACCCTGAGTGGATCATAAAGGAGATCGAAGAAAGCGGAATCCGTGGACGCGGTGGTGGTGGATTTCCAACCGGGAAAAAATGGAAAATGGTATCGGAACAGAAAGCAGATATGAAATATGTTATCTGCAATGGCGATGAGGGCGATCCGGGAGCCTTTATGGACAGGATGCTGCTCGAATCATACCCATACCGGGTAATTGAAGGCGTACTGATAGCGGCCTTTGCTACCGCCTGTAATGAAGGAATTTTTTATATCAGGGCAGAATATCCTCTGGCGGTAAAACGTATTCAGGAGGCTCTTGATATCTGTTACAAAGAAGGATACCTTGGAAAAAATATCCTCGGAAGTGGTTTCAATTTTGAATTGTCGATATTTCAGGGAGCGGGTGCATTTGTTTGCGGAGAAGAAACTGCACTTATTGCTTCTATTGAAGGCAACAGAGGATTTCCACATATACGCCCGCCTTTTCCGGCAGTTGAGGGCTTATGGGGTAAACCGACTCTTGTAAATAATACAGAAACTTTTGCCCAGATCAGTTACATTATTCGTCACGGTGCAAAAGCATTTAATTCCATCGGTACCGAAAAATCTACCGGTTCAAAAGTGTTTGCTTTGGCAGGGAAAGTCAGCCGGGGCGGACTCATCGAAGTACCCATGGGTATGACAGTCAGAGAAGTTGTGGAAGAAGTCGGAGGGGGTGTGGCCAATAACAGAAAATTTAAGGCAGTGCAGATTGGTGGTCCTTCGGGTGGGTGTATCCCTGCTCATATGTCTGATATATCTATTGACTTCGAATCGCTTGTTGAAGCTGGCGCAATGATGGGTTCAGGGGGAATGGTTGTTCTTGACGATACCGATTGCATGGTCGATATCGCAAGGTATTTTCTCTCCTTTACACAGAATGAGTCTTGTGGAAAATGTACGTTTTGTCGAATAGGAACAAAGCGTATGTATGAAATTTTAATAAAAATAACATCTGGGAAAGGTGTTGAAAAAGATCTGGAAGAGCTGGAGAATCTGGCTAACTGGACAAAAAAAGGAAGTCTTTGCGGTCTCGGGAAAACAGCTCCTAACCCGGTGCTATCCACTCTTAAATTTTTCAGGGACGAATACGAAGCTCATATCAAGGGAACCTGCCCTTCCGGAAAATGTAAGGATCTGATCCGCTACGAGATTACTGATGATTGTATCGGATGTACCCTTTGTGTTCAGGACTGCCCGGTAGATGCGATCCCCTTTAAACCTCATGAGAAGCATGAGATCATCCAGGATCTTTGCATCAAATGTGACGGGTGCAAACAGGTGTGTCCGGAGAATGCTATTATAATAAGATAATTTGACTATTGATATTGTTAAAATGATCACTTTAAAAATTGACAACAAGAACATCGAAGTAATGGAGGGTACTCCGCTTATTCTTGCTGCAAGAGAGGCCGGAGTTGAGATCCCTGCTATGTGCTGGAGAGAAGGGAAGGATCATATTACGTCATGTATGATTTGCCTGGTAAAAGATGTTACTGCCAATAAACTGATTCCGTCCTGTTCAATATCAGTAAGGGAAGGAATGGAAATCATTACTATGGATGATGAAATCCATGAAGCCCGTAAAACAGCCCTCGATTTGCTTCTGAGTGAGCACGTGGGCGACTGCATTGCCCCTTGCCAGGTCACTTGTCCGGCAAACATGAACATCCCTCTGATGAACCGTCTGCTGGCAAAAGGAGATTTTGAAAGCGCGCTTAAAATTATTAAGAAGGACATTGCCTTACCTGCAGTTTTCGGAAGGGTTTGCCCTGCACCATGCGAAGGAGCCTGCAGAAGAAAGTCTATTGACGAACCGGTTTCAATATGTCTTCTCAAGAGATCAGCAGGAGATAACGATCTTGAGAAAGAAATCCAATACCTGCCGGAAAAAGAACCACAAAAAGATAAAAAAATCTGCATTGTCGGGGCTGGTCCTGCCGGGCTGTCTGCATCGTATTTTCTGCAACTCAGAGGTTACGATGTTCATGTTTACGACAGAAATGAAAAACCGGGAGGAAGCCTGAAAAGAGAAGTTGAATCGGGAGTTCTTCCTATTGATGTTCTGGAAAAAGAAATAGACGTAATTAAGAGTTTAGGTGTTGTTTTCCATTTGAAGTCTGAAATTTCTCCGGAGCTTTTTGCAAACCTGAAATCAACTTACGATGCGGTTATAATTTGTGCAGGAAGCGGAAACAACGGGACTGAAAACTGGGGCATCGAAAGATCCGACAAGGGTATAACAGCCGATAATAAGACTTATCAGACAGGTTCAGATAATATTTTTGTTGCAGGTAGCGCCCTAAAACCGGCAAAAATGGCCATCAGGGCTCTCGGACAGGGAAAGGAAGTGGCTTTTAGTGTGGATCAGTTTTTGCAGAACAGAAGCGTTTCCGGAGAATATTTTATGTTCAACTCCCGCTTTGGAAAACTTATGACTAATGAATTATTGGAATATCTTAAGGAGTCGGTTGAGGGTCCAAGGTTGAAACCGGTGAGCATTTCAGAAGGATTATCACGTGAACAGGTGATGGAGGAAGCTGCCAGATGTTTGCGTTGCGATTGCCGCGAGATCGATAATTGCAAACTTAGGATTTATTCAGACCTTTACGGGGCAGACCAAAGCCGGTTCCGATCGGAAGAAAGAAAAGAAATTAAAAAGTATTTCCAGCACGAAACTGTAGTGTACGAACCCGCAAAATGCATTAAATGCGGAATCTGTGTAGACATAACTGCTGAATACTCTGAGGATTTCGGTTTTACTTTTATTGGCAGGGGATTTGACGTGGAAGTTGGAATGCCATTTACAAATAATCTGAAGGAGGGTTTGAAAAAGGTTGCTCTGGAGGCAGCAAGTGCTTGTCCGACGGGTGCTCTTTCCGAAAAGGCAGACCAAGGAATGAAAGCCCGAAATGTGTTATAAATAACAATTCAAATACATAATAAGAATTTGAAAAAAAGTAACAATAGCGATTTTTCGAAAACCTTTAAATTCCCTTTTTTTCACTGCGGATTTGAATCGTTTTACCTGAGGAAATTCATTTTCTTCCTCGGGATCCTCTTGTTTTCCGGTTTCCGTTTGGTCCTTTCCCAGAACCATGATTGCTGGAACAATTTCAGGGGAGATGCACGCTTATCTGGTTTAAGTAATGCGCTTATCCCTGATAAACCCGAACTCCTATGGACATTCAAAGCTGACGATGGGTTTAAAACATCTCCTGTTGTATGCAAAAACACAATTGTAATCGGTTCCATCGATGGAAATGTTTACGGTCTTACTTTACAGGGGAAACTCCTGTGGAAAATAAATACTGAAAACAGTATCGAATCCCCTGCGCTAATTGTTGATGATGTTGCCTATATCGGAAATCTGAATGGCGATTTGTTTGCAATTGAAGTGAGTTCCGGAAAAATACTCTGGACGTATAAAACGGATAACCAGATCATGGGGTCTCCGAATTATTTCAGTAACGGGATAAACCGGGTAATAATTGTTGGGAGTTACGACTATTGCCTCCATGGTATTGACCTGAAAACCGGTAAAGGTCTCTGGAAATACGAAGCTGATAACTTTATTAACGGGACTCCTTCTATATATAAAGGACTTGCAATATTCGGAGGTTGCGATGGCCTGATACATCAGGTTAATGCTGCAAACGGGATTCTTAAAAAAAGAATTGAAGTGGCAAGTTATGTGGCTGGTTCTGTTGCTGTTGAAGATGGGATGGCATATGTAGGGGATTATGATGGTAAATTTTCATGCCTGGATATCAACAACATGGTAGTTTTATGGGCTTTTCAGAATGAAACTTTAAAACAACCCTTTATTGCTTCACCGGCAATTTCAGATACAAAGGTTTTTATTGGCAACCGTGATAAATACCTATACTGTTTTAATAAGAAAACAGGAACTCTCATCTGGAAGATAAATACAGGAGGCGCTATTGACGCATCACCCATAATTGTTGATAAAAAATTACTTATAGCTAATATGAGAGGGGACCTATTACTGATAAACTCTTCCGATGGTAAAATAAACTGGAATTACGAAATTGGAAGTCCGGTAAATGGAAATCCTGCTGTTATCAATAAACACATTATTGTTGGAGCGGGAGACGGTAGAGTTTATTGTTTTGGTAAAAAATAATATAGTTAAATATGAATATATTGCATGTAATACCCGGTTCGGGAGGAAGTTTTTATTGCGGGAACTGTCTGCGCGACAGTAAATTTATTATTGCATTGAGAGAATCCGACCATAAAGCTGTAAAACTCCCGATGTACCTCCCTCTGTTTGCCGATGAACATGATCTTTCACGCGAAATTCCTGTATTTTACGGAGCTATAAGCATTTACCTCAAACAATTACTCCCTGTTTTAAGAAAAGCCCCTCCCTGGGTTGATAAATTGCTGAATTCAAAACGTATGCTTAAGCTGGCATCGCATCTTGCAGGATCCACCCGTGCCAAAGGACTTGAAGAAATGACTGTTTCCATGCTGATGGGTGAACACGGACAACAAAAAGAAGAACTGGAGAAAATGGTTGACTGGATTGCCGAACATTGCAAGCCGGATGTAATTCATCTCTCGAATGCTCTCCTGCTGGGTCTTGCTGGCCGGTTGTCTGAACGCATGAAAGTACCCGTTGTCTGCTCACTTCAGGATGAAGATGTATGGGTGGATGTAATGAAGCCCGTAGCGAGAAATAAAGTGTGGGAACTGATGTCAGAGGGGGTAAACCATGTGAAATGTTTCATCTCAGTAAGTGATTATTATGCAAAGGAAATGCAAAATAAAATGCATATTCCGCCTGAAAAAATCGAAACAGTTCATATCGGTGTGTTCCCGGAGGATTATGAGTTTATTCCCCCATCGTCTAAACAAAGAAATATCGGATACGTTTCAAGAATGTGTGAAGAAAACGGACTGGATATTCTCGTCGATGCTTTCATTGACCTGAAAAAAAACAAGGGTTTTGAAGATGTAAGGCTTATTCTCACCGGTGGTTCAACAGGAGATGATAAGAATTACCTGAAGCAGATAAGGCTTAAGCTGACCGTAAACGGTTTGTTAAGTCAGGTCGAATTTCATGAAGATTTTGAAACGGAGGGACTCAGGGAATACTTCAAAAAAGTATCGGTTATTTCTGTCCCTGTCCGCAATGGAGAAGCTTTTGGTATTTACCTTCTGGAAGCGATGGCCTCCGGAATTCCTGTTATTCAGCCGGCCCTTGGCGCTTTTCCCGAAATTGTCAATTCTTCAGGGGGAGGGCGGATCTATTCACCCAATACCCCTGCGACTTTATCCGAGACATTGAAGAATCTATTGTCTGATTCTGATGCGCTAAATAGCCTTGCATTTCAGGCCCGTAAGGGGGTTGAAGAAAAATTTCATCTGAAAGATCAGGTAGATAAAATGATTAGAATATATCAGTCGGCTGCTGAAGAGAATAAAAAACTACAAAATTAGCAAACAGCACATTGCCTCAAGTGCCCGAACATCATACAACAAAAATGCTCGAATTAAAAAATATCTCAAAAAGCTTCGGAACACCCGGCCAGACTAATTTCCGTCAGGTTCTTAGAGAATTGAATTTTCAGATGGATGAAGGGGAAAGCGTTGCAATCCTTGGTCCTTCCGGCTCCGGGAAAACAACTCTTCTGAACATAATCGGTAGTCTTGATTTTCCGGATTCAGGGGAATTCCTTTTTAAAAAAAGAGATGTCCGGAGTTTTAATTCCCATGAACTTGATAAGTTCAGAAATCTTGAAATTGGCTTTGTTTTCCAGTTTCACCATTTATTTCCTCAATGTTCTCTCCTTGAAAACATTCTCATTCCGTCCATACTTATTAAAGACAAGTCTGAAAAGAAAAAAATATATTCCCGTGCGGAAATCCTTCTCAAGCGGGTTGGAATTTGGGATCACAAAGATAAACTACCGGGTAATATGTCCGGAGGGGAATGCCAGCGGGCTGCTGTAGTCCGTGCAATGATAAACAGCCCGTCGTTGTTACTTGCCGATGAGCCAAGCGGTGCGTTGGACAGTAAAAACGCAGGAAATATTGCCGAATTACTTATTGACCTGAACAAAAACGACGGCCTGAGTCTTCTTGTTGTTACCCACTCCCTTGAACTTGCCGGAAGAATGCAGAAAACCTATCAGCTAGTGGATGGCAAACTCGTATTGAATTCACCCTTATGAATCCTTTTAAGTTCATAAAACAAAACCTCCTCTATTTCAGGCAAAAGAATGTTTTTCTTGCCCTTGGAATTGCAATTAGTGCAACTGTAATTACCGGTTCGCTAATCGTTGGAGACTCAATACGCTACAGTCTTAGTAGTATTGTTGAACACCGTCTTGGTAAAATCACTCATATCGTTAAATATGGTGATCGTTACTTTAGTTCTGATCTGGCACCAAAACTTTCTGAATTTCTAAAGGTAAAAACCGCAAACGCTTTACTTACCGACGGTATTGGAATAAATCCTTTAAATCAGACAAGAATAGGAAATATTCAGGTTCTGGGTGTGGATGCGAGTTTTGATACTATGGCAGGACTAAATAATTATTACAGCCAATTATCCGGAGATGAAGTTATCCTCAGCAGTAATATGGCTGGCAAACTTGGATTAAAAGCGGGCGAAGAAATCCTGCTTCGTCTCTCAAAAACAAGTCTGATTCCATTAAATGCACCTTTTGTTTCAGATAAGGAAAATGTAGTTTCTGTGAGGCTCCGCATTCTTGCAATTGCAGGAACAAAAGAGATGGGCCGGTTTAACCTGAAAAACTCTCAAACAGCTCCCTACAACGCATTTGTATCCCATAAAAAGCTATGTGAACTGATGGATTTCAGCGGAAAAGCTAATCTGATTTTCATTGCAGCAAACGATGAACTTTCCACTGATAGCATTTCAGAAGGAATCCATCAGAACTGGAGCCTTTCCGACGCCGGCCTTAAACTTGAATTTCTGAATGAACTAAGTGAGTATAATCTCACCAGCGAAAGAGTATTTATTGATGACTATACTGGTACGGCTATTCTTCAATCGGATGATCTTAAATTTCCGGTATTCACCTATTTTGTGAATTCCCTGAAGGCAAATGGTTATACTACTCCTTATTCATTTGTTTCAACTACTTCCGATCCAAACCTTTCAGAGGATGATTTGATTGTTAATAACTGGTTAGCCCGGGACCTCGGGGCATTACCTGACGATAGCCTTGAATTGGAGTATTTTATTGTCGGACCTCTCCGTGAACTTGAAGTAAAGAAAAAGAAATTCAGAATAAAGACGGTGGTACCGATGGAAGGGCATTTCAGGGATGAAAAGCTGATGCCTGATTTGCCTGGTTTATCAGATGCCGGCAATTGCCGTGACTGGGAAACGGGAATCCCGGTTCAATTGGAAAAAATACGGGATAAGGATGAAGACTACTGGAAACAATACAAGGGTACCCCGAAGGCCTTTGTATCGATAATCACAGCTCAAAACCTCTGGAAGAACCGCTTCGGAAAGTACACAGCATTTCGCTTTTCCGCTGAAAGCATATCGGAAGACTCGCTTTCCCGCAACGTTATGTCAAAACTTACTCCTGAAAGTCTGGGTTTCAAAATCGAAGAAGTACGTGTACAGGGAGAAACCGCATCCCGCCATGGAGTCGATTTCAGTCAGCTTTTTGCCGGTCTGAGCTTTTTTCTTCTGGCCGGGGGAATTGTTCTAACGGTACTGCTGTTTTTAATGAACATTGAAAGCCGAAATGAACAGATAGCAACATTATCAGCCATCGGCATTCCCATGATAAAGATCCGCCGTCTGTTCCTTTCAGAAGGAATGATTATTTCATTTTTCGGTGCAGTAACAGGACTGATTCTCGCTGTTTTATACAGCAAGCTTGTTTTTTCTGCCCTGAACGGGATATGGAGCGACATTGTAAGGACAGATATGTTGCTGGTTGACATCCGGTTAAAAGCATTAATTACAGGTCTGGTTATAACATTAATGATTTCCTGGTTTAGTATGTTTCTCCCTCTGCATATATTCCTGAAAAGGAAATTTCTCCGCTTGCAGAAAAGAGAAAATCCCGGAAATAATAGAAAAATTCCTTTAGTAGTCGCTGTGGTAACAGCTATTTTTGGAAGTACCGGTATAATACTTATTGCTGCCCAATTGTTCCGGGGAGAGCTCACCAATCACCTGGTTTTCTTCTTAGCTGGTGGATTAATTCTGTTTTCCGGTATTTCGGGTTTCTTTTTTATACTTAAAAGGCCGCTGAAATATTCAAAAAAAGAAATGTCATTACGAGACCTGGGTTTAAAGTCGCTTATTAGAAACCCAACCCGGAGTCTGAGCATTGTAATTCTTTTTGCACTAGGTTCTTTCCTTGTTGTTTCTACAGGGAGTAACCGAAAGAATCTTTTCACCAATTCAGAACAAAAGTCAAGCGGCACTGGTGGTTTTCTCTATTATGCAAACTCAACAGCTCCCATCCTGAGAAATCTAAACGATCCTGAAATTCAATATGAATATGGCTTTACAAATTCGTACCGTTTTTTCCAGCTTAGAGTCTCAGATGGAGATGATGCAAGTTGTTTGAACCTGAACAGGATAGTAAACCCCTCAATACTTGGGATAAATCCCTCTGATTTTAAAGACCGGTTCAGTTTTGCGACAAGAACTCCTTACCTCGATGAAGTGGATCCATGGTCTTCACTTGACAAAGAGCTACCAGGAGATCTTATTCCGGCAATTGCTGATGAAACAGTTATTAAATGGGGCCTGGGATTGAAAGTTGGGGACACTCTTTTGTACAAAGATTCAAGAGGAGAAAACCTGGAGCTGCTTCTCATAGGAGGACTTACGCCCTCCATTTTCCAGGGTAACGTTATCATATCTGATAAGTATTTTCTCAAAAGCTATCCTGAGAGCAGCGGTACTAAATTGATTCTAATCGAAGGTAATATAGTGGATACCAGTTTGATTATGGAAGAAACCAGCATGGGATTAAGGGATTTCGGATGGGATATCGGACTTACCTCAGTGCGTCTTGCGGAATTTAACTCAGTTACCAATACATACCTGTCAATTTTTATGGTAATGGGAGCGCTAGGCTTACTTTTAGGCACAATTGGACTAGCAATAGTTCTTTTCAGGAGTATCACGGAACGAAAAAATGAAATAGCCTTGCTTCGGGCAATTGGTTTCAGTAAAAAAAGTATCCGGAATCTTATTGTTGTTGAATATATGGCACTTCTCTTTGCTGGTGTTGGCATTGGTTTTTTAACATCAGTTATATCCACGCTTCCATCATTAATCAACCCGGAATCCGGCACTTCTTTAGCCGGAATTGCTCTTATATTCTTTTCTTTACTATTAAACGGCTGGTTCTGGACCTATCTGATTGCAAATCATTCTCTTCGAAACGAATCGCTATATGAAGCTCTGAGAACCGAGTAATTCAAATCATGGTTGCTTTTTCATTAAGCAAACAGAAAAACAAATCACGTTTGATGAAAGTATTTCCCAATTAATGATCATAATCGCTCATGATTCGCTATTATTGTAAGTTTTAGCCGAAAGGAACCTTTACACTATGAACACTGAATTTTTTGGATTAGGATTAAATGAGCACCGCCTTTGGGGATACATCTTTATCCCATATATTATAAAAAAAAGTGATGAGGGAAAATTTTACTTTACATCACATACCGTTTTTCCAAAAACTTCTGATGAAAGTTTTCAGGCTCTGGATGAACCCCAAAAACAAATGGTTAGACTCTGCCATGAATTCAGTGATCAAAATCTGTTTAAACTTTTCAGCAAGAATAAAAATCTTAAAGAGTTTCAGGAAAAAGTAGATAACACAAAAATTGAATTACACATCAGACCATATATTGAAAAAAGACTTTTCTCCATTTTTAGTCTCTTAAGATATAACCCTACTAAAGTCTTTTCAAGAGACAAATCCAGAAGTAACATATTTGAAGAGGATTTTATTACAATTGTCAATGAAGACGGAGAAGCGGTATTTTGCTTTGAAAAACTTGATGAAGGTACCAGTTACAGTCTCGAAATTGTAAGAAATGGTAAAAGGCAAAGTTTTAAAGGACAGTCACCGGTTCTGTTAAGTGATTACCCCGCTATTTTGCTGATAAATAATACGCTTTTGTCTGTTAAAGAAATTGAAGGAAAAAAAATCCGTCCCTTTTTTACACGAGAATCAATATTAGTCCCGGCTAATTCAGAAATAAAATATTATAAAAGCTTTATTCTGAACACTATAAGCAATTATCAGGTAAAAGCAAGCGGATTTCAGATAAATACTATTGAAAGCGAGAAAAAAGCACTTCTAAATCTTGAAACAGGACTGGATAATAATCCCATACTTGTCCTCCGTTTTCGATACGGTAAAAAAGAAATTTTTGCAAACAATAAAACAGAAGGTTTTGTAGATTTCTTTAATGGTACAGAAGGTTTTCGTTTTGAGAAGATCTTGAGAGATAAGCAATTTGAAACAAAATTTCATGATTTTTTAACAAAAGCAGGTTACACAAGTTTTGATGGCACAAATTATGAAATTGAAGAAAACCGCGAATTTAGCTTTGAAAAACAGCTACATCTTCTGATTGAAAGTCTGATTAAGAACAATTCAAACTTAACAGATTCCGGTATTATTTTTTCACAAAGCATCCGCGAGAAAAAATTCTATCTGGGCAATGTCTCAATGGACATAAGCACTGAATTAAAGAATGATTGGTTTGATCTTCATGCTGTTGTAAAATTAGATGAACATCAGATACCCTTTCACAGATTCAGAAAAAATATTTTAAATAGCATTAGAGAGTATGTCCTTCCCGATGGAACGATATTTGTTCTTCCGGAAGAGTGGTTTGCTAAGTACAGAGAAGTCTTTGAATTCGGAAAAAGCGATGGAGATACTATACGTATTCACCAGCAGCATTTTTTTATTCTTGAGAAATCGGAATCAGTGAAATCTCATTCAAGCCTGGAAAATCTGGATAAACTAAATCGCACAGATACCTTACCAATTGCTGATCTTCCTAAGGGTTTAACAACAAAATTGCGCCCGTACCAACATGTCGGATATACCTGGCTGCTGTATCTTCAATCTAATAAACTTGGCGGTTGTCTGGCAGATGATATGGGTCTGGGCAAAACGGTTCAGGCAATTACTCTTTTACTAAAAAACAAAGAGAGTGCTATCAATCCCTTGATTGTCAATACTAAAACCGATAACCAACTTGAATTATTTGGTATTCCGGAAGCAAGTATTACTTCTCTAATTGTGGTTCCTTCATCATTAATCCATAATTGGGTAAATGAAATCAGGAAATTTGCACCATCATTAAGAGTAAATGCGCATGTAGGAAATCAGAGAAGAAAATCATCTTCCAAATTTCACAATTCAGACATTATTATTTCAAGTTATCATACTGTAAGACAGGATATTGATATTTTCTCGGGATTCAGCTTTCATTACATAATACTTGATGAGTCTCAGGTTATTAAAAACCCGGGAAGCAAGATATATAAAGCGATTGAGTCACTTAATTCACAATTTAAACTTGCTCTTACAGGAACGCCAATTGAGAATTCCCTGCTGGATTTATGGGCCCAGATGAATTTTGTTAATCCCGGACTTCTTGGAAGTCTTAGCTTTTTCAAAAAAGAATTTACAATCCCTATTGAGAAAAATAATCAGGTGGAGAAGGAGGAAAAACTCAAAATTCTAATTCATCCGTTTATTCTGCGACGCAAAAAAGATGAGGTTGCGCTTGAATTACCTCCTGTTTCAGAGCAAGTCATTTATTGCAGTATGACGGAAGAACAAAGAAAGTTTTATGAATCAGAAAAGTCTGTTATCCGGAATTCCATTTTTGAAAAAATTGAAAATCAGGGAATTGAGAAATCCTCAATGATTGTTTTGCAGGGTCTGACGCGACTTAGACAAATAGCAAATCATCCTCTTCTGGTTGATGAAGGATATGCTGATGAATCAGGAAAATTCAATGAAATTAACCGGAATATTGAAAATATTATTTCTGAGGGACATAAAGTACTGATTTTCTCCTCTTTTGTAAAGCACTTAGAGCTTGTTGAAAGCGAAATGGTCAAGGAGAATATCCGGTATTCTAAACTAACAGGTGAAAGTATAAAGAGAGAAGACATTGTAAAAGCTTTTCAGGATAATCCTGATTGTAAAGTTTTTTTGATTTCATTAAAAGCCGGGGGAGTAGGCTTAAATTTAACTGCCGCCGATTATGTGTTTATTCTTGATCCCTGGTGGAACCCGGCTTCTGAAAGTCAGGCCCTGAGCAGATCACATCGTATCGGACAAAATAAAAATGTATTTGTATTCCGATTTATTTCTGAGAATAGTATTGAAGAGAAAATTCAGTTGCTTCAGGAAAGAAAAAGCAAACTTGCTGACACTTTTATTCACTCCAATAATCCGATGAAAGAAATTGGAAGAAAGGAACTGGAAGACTTATTATCATAAAAACCTTTGAGCTTTTTCTCCGTCACAATTTTAATATGAACCATTTAATTCCTTACGATTTAACAATAATACAATGGATTCTTGCGGTTTTCTGCGGAATGATTATTGGAATGTCAAAGACCGGGATTTCCGGAGCTGGACTGATAGCTGTTCCTGTGCTAGCTGCTATTTTTGGCGGAAAACCTTCCGTTGGGTTACTCCTCCCCATGCTGGTAATAGCTGATATATTTGCAGTAAAATTCTATAACCGGCACGCTGATTGGAAATATGTCTTAATTCTCTTACCATGGGCAATTGCAGGAATATTAATCGCTTTGCTAATTGGCCAATCAGTAAATGATGAACAATTCAGATTTTTAATAGCCTTAGTTGTAATACTTGGCTTACTATTAATGATTATCCAGGATTTAAGAAAAAAGGCTATCGCCATTCCTTCTGCCTGGTGGTTTAGCGCAATTCTGGGCCTTACAGGAGGTTTTGCAACAATGATTGGAAATGCTGCAGGTCCAATTATGGCATTTTACCTGCTTTCAATGCGACTTCCCAAGAATATTTACATCGGAACAGGGGCCTGGTTTTTTCTGATTGTAAACCTTTTCAAAGTTCCTTTACACATTTTTTTTTGGAAAACCATTACTGTTGAAAGTCTATCCTTTGACCTTTTGATGATTTTGCCAATATTGGCCGGTGCGCTTTCAGGTTATTACCTGATTAGGCTAATCCCGGAAAAAGCATACCGGCTTTTTATTATCATAACAACATTAATTTCGGCAATTGCTCTTTTCTAAAAATTCATGGAATATTGTCCCATTCGGATTAAAAGTAAATGCGACTTATAATGATCATTTTATACTATCAAAAAATTTGATATATATAATGTATTTTATTATAAGTAGTTAAAGACGTGTATTAGATCGTATTATTCAACTCGAACTAAACTTATGCAATGTTTGAATTACATAATAATTCAGGTAAAGAATAAATAGAGGTCTTATTCAAAACTGAATTAATATTAAAGACCCCTCCTTGTAAATTTACTTTATCTGAATCATGCAATTCTTTGACATACACATCGATTTTAAGCATACATCTCTTTTCATAAAAAAATGTTTTGCCATTGCGATCATATGAAATGGGTAAACCCAGATATTTCAATTCCTCAATATAATAATATAGTTGACGGCGGCTAATACCCAGTCTGTTCGAAAATTCAGTCGCGTCACCGGTGCATCGGAAACGAATCATCTGATCCATTCTTTCCATTAAATCGAGATATTTCATTGGTTTCATTAAGACAAAATTATTTCAAGGTTTTCAGGAGGCTAAATAAATAATCTGAGTACTTGTTAATGTATCGAGAAAGGAAAAATCAGTCAGATAAAGTCCGTTTTTTAAAAAGATTTCCTAATAATAGTATTATTCTGTCGTTTCGAATCATTAACAGATCAATCTATCCGTCATAGTAGTTCATTTTTTATTTAAATTTGTACAAAAAAATAAAATGTCCGATTCTGTATCTGGATTGATTCAAATAATGCTGGCTCCCGGGATTATGATTTCAGCTTGTGGTCTCCTTTTATTAGGAATGAACAATAAATACTCTCTTGTAGTTAACCGCATACGACTTCTGAATGATGAGCGCCGAAGGCTAAGAACAGAAGAAGAAGTAAGAACTAATAAGAAGCGCAGACACAAAAGTATTGAAGTACAAATTTCAAAATTGAATTACCGTATTTTCCTTATCAGAAATGCCGTCTTTTCATATTCTCTCGCAGTTGCATTTTTTATAATTTCTTCTTTACTTATCGGTCTGCATCAGATTAATTCCTTGCATAGTTTAAATTGGTTTGTTATTGGAGTATTTCTTTTGGGAATGCTTTTTGTATTCTCAGGTATAATTTTTGCGGCAATTGAGGTATGGAAAGGGTATAAAATAGTCCAGATAGAAATAAAAGATTTAAGTTAGAATTTCAGTTCCATTTATTAACTGAGTATTCCGCTAATTATATATTTGAAAAAATATGATTTTTTCATACTTTTTCCATCAGATTGTTCTATCTTTAGGTTAATCAAATCTGTTAGATAATTGAGAATTGTAGGAAACATAAAGGAAAGTGTTGATAAATTGCATCAGTATTACGGTACAGACCGGCTGGAAGATGCTATGAATCAGGTTTATTCAGAAATGGTACAGTTTGATTATATTAACTGGTTACCTATTCTGGAGGTATGTGTTTCCCAGAATTATCTTCCGGAAAATCTTCTCCACATTTGTATGAATTATTTCATGTGGAAGGGGAATATGAAAGCCAGTGCTGATTTTGCCCGCGTTCTAAAATACTGGAAAAATAAAGGTCTGAATGATATGGATAACCCTCAGGAATTCATCTCACTGAAAGATATTTACAGAGAATTTGCATTTGAAGAAGAGGGAGATCAGATGAAAAAAATACTTAGGAATAGTATTGATAATGACGTCTTTAATTATAACACATCCTTTTTCTATTCAGGACTTAAGTCATTATATTATTCAGGAATACTTGAAAACATAATGCTGCTTCGGGTTTACTATTCGTATAATTTACTGTATTACACTCAAATATGGGAATTTGGTATTCGAAAATTAAAATCTTTTTCGAGTTACAATCCCGGAATTTTGCAGCAATGGGTTAATATTTATTTCACCACCACCGGAGAAAATCCGGATGATGCAGAACTTTTTCAGCATATTCTCCCCTCCAATCCGGGAGAGGTTGAAAGGAGAAAGGACATTTTCCTTGTTTTGGGTTTTCATAGAGAAACCGGCCAGCTTACCCGTATGGTGCTTTTTAGGCAGCGTACGGATAAGAATAAAGCTACGGCCATCTGGAGAAATGAAATGCTTCAAAACTAAGATTTGTTTTCTCCTTCATCCTGAATACTTTCCTCTTTATACCAGTTAATTTTGCGGGTCATAAACATAAATGTTCCAAGAACAATAAATAATCCTATGCTGCCGAATAGCAGGGAATAATCCTGAAGCTGGAGTATAATATACAAAAACCCATACAGGAGTGAAAGGACACAAGCTGTTATAAAGGTGAATCCAATATTATGGAATCCGCTGTGGATGTAAAAACTTATCAGAAGTATAATAGCTGTTGATGAAATCAGGTAGGCATAACCAAATCCAATTTGTTCAGAAATGGAAATCAGCAAGGCATAAAATACTGATAACGAAAGTCCGGTTAAAAGATATTGAATCGGATGAAGTCTTTTTCTATTCAGTACCTCTATGAGAAGAAATAATAGAAAAGTAAGACCGATAAACATAATGGCATACTTTGCTGATCTTTCGGCTTTTTGATAATGTCCGGCAGGAATAAGAAGCCCTACACCGAAACTTGTGTTCTCAATACTATATTCTGTGTTTTTCCATGCCTGTGGAAAATTTCTGTTTAAATGTGTAACAATCCATTTAGCACTAAAACCACTTTCCGAAATATTCCTTTCAACGGGTAGGAACTCTCCCTGAAAATCAGGGTCTTTCCAGGAGGAATTTATCACTACTTCCGTTTTTTGTCCTACAGGTAAAAAACGCAGCGATCCAGAGCCGTTTAATGATAAGTTAAAGATAAAGTGAGCCTGTTCAGTATCTAATTCATTCAGGTTTATCTTACAATGAAACCCTGAAGATATAAGGTCCTTCACCGGAACACCCGGAATTGCCTCTAATTCGTTTTCATTATATTTAATTGACACATTGTTTTTTATTCCCCTCATATCAGAAATTCCAACACTAATAAAAGCGTTTTCAAATTCCGCGTTTTCAGGTTCAATTCCCAATTTCTTAACATCCGGCATATCAAAAGCCCCTTTCGTTTGAATATCTGCATTATATACTGCTACTTTAAATATTCCGCGATATCTGATTTCAGGATTAATCTTTCCTGAAATATTCAGGTCGGTTGGTAAAAAATGAGCATATTCTTTTTGAATAGTGCCCTTCCCATCAATTTCCACATACTTTTTATACGGTATAGTCAGAACCGGACCAGTCATTAACTGAGTATTTCCCCATGAAGAACTTATTTCACTCAAAACCTCCGTCTGTCTTAGCTGTCTCTCAACAATTATAGATCTAATCCAGGCTGAGGGTATTAATAAAAAAAGACTAAGAATTCCAGTTAAAAAGAACTTAAACGAAATGGAACGGGTGAGACTGGAAATTAAATTATTTGTTTTCATTTGTATATAATTAAATTCTTATTTTAAAATTGTCTTGTCTGTGTCATTGAAATTCTGTTGTTGAATAAGTGCTTCAAGTGCTTGTAAATGAATCGAGAACACTTTTCTGCCATTACTGGTTGCAGAATAGCTTGTATTGGGTTTTCGACCAATGAATTGTTTAGAAACAGAAATCATTTCTTCGTACTCCAGAGCCTTTAGATGGCTTGCCAGATTCCCATCAGTAATTTCCAGAATGTCCTTCAGGTAATTAAAGTCCACAGAGGTATTTACCATCAGAATAGACATTATTCCAAGCCTAATCCTGCTTTCAAAGGTTTTGTTTATTTTACTGATTGGATTGCCCATTTTAATAATCCTTACCCTATAAACATAATACTATATGAAATTACCATGATTTCTTATGAAGGTAATACATTACAACCCCATATATAATATGCCATACACCAAATCCCAGAGTCCAGAAAAGAAGGCTGTGATTTATGAAAACCACTGCCAGAAGACCGGTAATAATTTCAACAAAACCAAGGTAATTAATACTATCCTCTGTATATTTTCCTGCGTTTATTAAAGCCAGTCCGTAAAACAAAAGCATCAGAGGGGCAATTAAATTAAGATCCTGTCTAATCATCAATATAACACATAGAACTCCTCCGGTAATAAGCGGGATTAATAAATTCAGGAGCATTCTTTTCGAGGCGGGATTCCAAAGTGGTAGGTTCATACGGTTGGCTTTCCTTTTCGAAAAATACCATGCTGATAATAAAGCAAGAAATAATACAATTGCTGCATTTATTAGCATAAACCTCAGTACCGGTTCTTCTACAAAATCGCCCAATCCCCTGAATTGGTGATCATATTTTACCATTCCTGCCCGCGTATATAACCACACATTCAGAGCTCCGAAAATTGCAAAAGACCCGGCAAAAACGCCAGAAAGTCCGCTAAGAGACAGAAAACGGGAGGATTTTTCCATCAGACTTTTAATCTCTGCTAAATCCTGTAAGTGTTTTTGATTCGTTTCCATATTGTAAATTGAAAGTTCTTTGCGATTCAAAGTAAAAACAAATTTTTCTTATACACAAATAATTCTCGCTTTTTCTTCTTTTTATTCAGTATCTTTTGGTTGGATAGTTTACGAATTTTATAAAAAGCAATAAATGGAACAGCTTACCCTTACAACCCCGGCACTACTTTTTTCAGCAATTTCATTGCTGTTGCTGGCATATACCAATCGCTTTCTTGCATATGCACAAGTGGTCAGAAACCTTCATTCAAAATTTAAGGAAGATCCAAGTCATATCCTGCTTGGACAGATAAATAATCTGCGGAAACGTTTGAAACTCACAAGAAACATGCAAGTACTTGGAATTAGCAGCCTTTTACTTTGTGTTGTAGTAATGTTTCTGATATATATCAAATATCTGATGATTGCTGAAGTGCTTTTTGGATTCGCTCTGGTGCTTCTTGCTTTATCTCTGGCCTTATCCATTATTGAGATACAGATATCAGTCAAAGCTTTGGATCTTCACCTGAGTGACATGGAAGAATTGAAATAGCTATATATTATAAACCCTGATTGCCTCTTTTAGCTCCTTAATTATTTCACCTTGCAAACCTGCTGGTTCCAGCACTTTTATATCACTACCCAGACTTAAAAGCAGGGCCTTGAACTCATATGTAGGATGGACCCTGTAATTAAATAATATTTTAGTTTCATCTTCTGATTCAATACTTTGACTAGGGTGAATAGGTTGAGTTATCAGGTAATAAGCCTGGGGTTTCAAAACCTCCACTCTGATGCGCGGAGGCTCTCCAGGTGGAGAAATAATACCAACAGTATTCTTAAAATAATCTTTTGATTTGAAATTTTTTTGGATATATAGAAGATCTGTTCTTTTTACCTCCCAAATTCGATCCAGACCATATGTCCTTAATTCCTTTTTCGTTTCATTTAAACCTATGAGATACCAACGAAAGTGATATTCCTTTAACATATATGGATGCACTCTGATAAAATATGGCTTTTCCTCATAAAACGGCTGGTAATAAATTTCAAGAACTATCTTTTCTCTTATTCCCTCAATTAGCGGCTCAAGAAATTCTGCTCCCGGAATATCCGGTAACTTTTCAAAATCGATAAAGTCACTTTCTTTTCCATCTTTGATTAAACTATTAATTCTAATGGTATCTCCCAGTTTCCAAATAATTCCTTTTACTTCTTCCGAAAAATCCTTTTCGTTTAGATTACTCAGGGAAGCCAATACATCATCAAGTACCTGACGAAAATCTCTTTTTTTACTTTTCATATTCTGATGTTGTTTGACGGGTTTGCAAATCATCCCACTCTTTTTCTGAGTTTCGATGGCTTATCTGATGATTTTTTATTAAGTTTCTTCTTTTTTAAACCATTCCGTTCAGGGTCAAAATGCTTTTTTTCCCAGTTTTGAGTTTTTCGTGTAATAGTAAAGTGTCTGAGTGAGGAACAATCACTAAGCACAATTAAAACAGCAATAAGAAGGATGATATAGTAAACTCTGTTTTTCAGTTCTTCAAAATTCCGTAAACTATAAATGAAAGTATAAAATTACCTGTTCAAACGGATTAATAAAGGAATTCGGAAGATTTTTCCTTTTATTGATCATAATTACATAAATTCGAATAATTTAAAAAACAGACCCGACATGAAAAGTTACCACAAATACTATAAGTTAAAAGCCAAACCTGAAGAAGTTTATAATGCTTTGGTTAAACCGTTCGCAATTGAATTGTGGAGCGGAGACAAAGCCGAAATGGAAGAGAAACAGGGAAGCTTATTCTCAATTTTCGGAGGAGACATAACCGGCATGAACATTGAATTTATAAAGGATGAAAAAATTGTTCAGGAATGGTTTTTCGGTGAGACAGATAAAGATTCAATAGTAACAATAAGTCTTCATGCGGCAGGTTCTTCTACCAACGTAGAGTTATTGCATACAAACATTCCTGATGAGGCATTTGATGATATAAAATATGGCTGGGATCACTATTATTTTGGCGGGTTAAAAGATTTCTTTCATCATTAAACGATTTTTCAGCTGAAAGTTACGATCCCACTAATAATAAATAATCGTTAATTATACCTTTGAACCTACTAATCCGGTCATAAGCATGAAATCCCGTATTGTCATTTTCATTTTGCTTGTATTTCTATTCTGCTCATCAATATCTGCTTTTTCGAGGGATCTGACAAGTATAAGGCGTAGTGGAAAGATATATGTCGGAATGACCAAAGATGACACGAAGAATATAAATTATCCCCTCGCTTTGGAATTTGCCAGGTATCTTAATGTTGAACTTATAATTATTGAAATTTCCTGGGAAGAAGCCTTTATGATAAAGGGTGAAATTCCTTCAGATGTCGAGACAAACCCTTCCCAAATATATACTCCGGACGTCTTTAAAAAAGTGGATATTATCTGCAGCACCTTTACAATTCTCGATTGGAGAAAAAAACTATTTGACTTTGCAGAGACATTGAATTCCGCAGAATTATTGCTTGTCGATAAAAAGAGTCCGCCTGTAAAAGACTTCTCCATGCTTGAAGGAAAAGCAATCGGGTATGCAAGTGGCACAAGCTTTGAAACCAATCTGGCACGAATTAATAAAAGTCTGAATGGTTCCTTAACCCTCATTCCCACTAAAACCAGCGAAGAATCGAAGGAACTGCTTCACACGGGAAAGGTTTTCGGTATCATTCTGGATGCCGATGAAGCCTTAAACTATAATGCGGAAAGTGGTCAGAAATATAGTATTGCGCTTCCAATTAGTCCAATGACCAAATCTGCCTGGGCCATTGAGAAAGGAAATAATCTGAAAAAAGAAGTTGAAGATTTCTTTAATACTATTGAAAATAATGGTGTTCTTAATTCTATTTTTAACACCAAATTTGGCATTTCCTATTCCAGTTACGTTGAAAAAATCAATAAGAATAATCATCTTGAAAAGTATAGCCGTGATCTGGACGAAATCCTTGCCTCACGGAAGCTGGTTGTTGCGCTTCGTGACAGGAGTTTTATTTATCAGGAAGGCGGAGAAAAGCAATTTATGCATGCCCTGGCAGAGGAATTTGCAGAATATCTCGGGGTTTCACTGGAATATGTTGTAACACCCTATTTAAATAAATACTGGGAGACTGAAAATGGTGGATTCATTCGTGATAGTGCCTATACTCCAGAATGGTTCAACTATTTTGATGTTGCATGCGAGGTTTTCGCTCAACTAGACTGGCGTTCAAAGAAAATTGATTTTGTCCCGATTTATCCATCCGAGTATTCCGTCATTGCAAGAAAAGACAGGGATATTAAAACAATTGTCGATCTTAAGGGACTAAAATGCGTAACAAACAAAGGCTCTGTTTATGAAGATATTTTATCCTCAAATAAACTTTCAAATTTCTATTACGAACCGGTAAATAATTTTCTATCTGATGTACAGGCAGGAAAAGCAGACTACACTATTATTTACAACGCTTTTTATGAGCTTTCCAGTTATCCCGAACTTGAACCCAAAATATCTCTTGGAAAACTTGATGTTTGCTGGGGATTAAGAAAAGACCAGCCGAAACTGAAAGCCGAACTTGAAAAGTTTATTGCTCAGTCTCAGGAGAAAGGGCTTATCCGTGTCCTGATAAAAGCCATGCAGGGAAAAACGCTTCAGTCCCCGGAGGCTTTCATTCACAGTTATTACGAAAGTTTTCAGACCGGGCAGTTGCCTTATGTTTTATATGGAGCCGAGAAAGGATTACCACAAGAGGATATATTTACAATCTTTCAGGACAACCGGGGATATATGTGGTTTGGGACAAATTCCGGAGCAGTCAGGTACAACGGCCGGGAAATGAAATCCATCGGGGTTTTGCAGGGATTAACCGAAAATAGCGTAAGAGCGATAAATCAGGATTCTTCCGGGATAATATATCTGGCAACAAGCAGAGGGGTGGCCATTTATGACCGGGATACAATTGTGGATCAGCTGTTCACGGGGTCAAGTTTTCATTCGGTTTTTATTGATAAATACAACAGTAAATGGTTTATTGGAAACGATGGCATATATATTCTGAGTCAGTATGGCTCTCAGCGGCATTTAAATAAAGAATTTCCCCTTCTGCCTGCCACAATCTACAGTATTGAAGAGGATTCAAATACCGGGGATAAATTTTTAGCTACATCTGAAGGTGTTTATTATTATTCTCCGGAATCAAACCAGTTGTTCAGGCTAACTAAAGATGACTGTTTCTCACTATTCATTGATATTAATGACAGCATCTGGGTGTCGACAAAGAAAGGCTTATTTATTGGAGGAATTCAGGATTTGAAATCAGGGAATTTTGAAAACAAGTCAAGAAACCTGAATTCGGTATTAAATTTCCCGAATAATATTATAAAAAACATAAGTACGAACAGATATGGTTCTGTTTGGCTCGTAACCGATTCAAAAGTTTTACAGGTACTCTCAACTGACCAGTCTGCCATAGTTTATGAACAGGAAATTGGGTTGAAAAACAACAAAATTATGTCCTTTCTGATTGATCAGGAGGACAACATCTGGGTGGGATTTTCAGGAGGATTGCAACGATTATCGAATAAGAAAGGTTTAAGAAACTTCTTTCCAAATACTATCAATTCTTATATCTATTCCATTTTAGAGGATGACTCTAATCGTTTATGGCTTGCTTCAAATAACGGAGTTTATTTTTATGATAATAAGCTTGTTAATTACACGTCAAGCCTTGATGGATTGCATCAGAAATATGTTATGGCTCAACTGCCGGGCAAGAATTTGATATTTGCAAACAGCGAGGGATTTTATGAACTAAATCCAAAAAGTCTTAAAGTTGTTCGAAAAAGAGAGTTCGATCAGATACTTCTAAGTCTGGAAAATATTTTTATATCATCCAAAGGAGAAATTGTTTTGCTTACAGGAATAAACGGCACCTTGTATTATTTTTCCGACTTTAGTTCACAGCCTGTTGTAATAAAGGAAAAAAGGTCCTCCAATATTTTTCAGCTAACAGAAAAAAACGGCAGAATAATTGGTGGAAACTCAAATGGCCTTATAGAATTAAAAGATGGTCAGCTGAAGTCTGTTGCCCGAATCGACTGCAACGTCTGGTCCGTTTACAGTGAAAATAATATTCTTTGGGTCGGAACTGAATGTGGTCTGGGATACATAACTAATGAGGATTACAGCAACATCCAATTACTTTCCATTGATAATAATACTGTTATTAAATCTATTTCTCCGGCAAAAAACAAAAATTACCTGTGGCTTGGCACAAACAAGGGTTTTGCATACTTTAATAAAAACACCAGAGAAACCGAGTTTTTTGTAGATTCCAGGGATGGTTTATCCGGTGATGAAATAACTCCTTCAGGTTTATATCTCGACCGAAACGACCTATTATGGATTGGAACATACCATGGCCTGAGTAATTTTAATCTGCGGGCAAAAACATCTGTTTCCTATTCACCTTCCTGCTACATTGAAAGAGTACTTCTGAATGGTAAAAAAATTGAACCCCGAACCGGACAAATATTCCGCCATAATCAAAATAATTTTGTTTTTGAAATTTCAGCCCTTTCCTTTAGTGATGAAGAATCCATAGAATATGAGTTTTACCTCAGAGGAACCGGAAATAATTATTCATCCTATCATAAAGGAAAGGAGTTTAAAGCATATTATAATAATCTGCCCCCCGGCAGGTACGAGTTTATTTACAAGGCAAAAGGGAAAAACAATATTTGGGGATATGCACAGAAATATGAATTCGATATTCGCAAAGCCTGGTATAATACCTGGATTTTTAGGTTCACAGTAGCAATTCTGATTGGTTTTTCAGGTTGGGCATTTTATCATATAAGGATTCGAAGCATTGAGGCACAAAAGAAAAAGCTTGAGCAATTGGTTAAGGAGCGAACCCATGATTTGGAAGAGGCAAATGTTGAAATTGAGGCTCAGAGGGATCTGGCAACAGGACAAAGAGATCAGATTGCAGCTCAGAAAAAAGAAATTACCGACAGTATCTATTATGCGGAAAGAATACAGAGATCTTTACTTCCACCGGAAAACATCCTGAAAATTGTGCTACCTGAACACTTCATTTTGTTTAAACCAAGAGATATTGTAAGTGGTGACTTTTATTGGGTTACAGAAAAAACTGATAATGTTTATGTTACAGCGGTCGATTGTACGGGTCACGGTGTGCCGGGAGCCTTTATGAGTATGTTGGGAATTTCCTTTCTTAACGAAATCGTAAATAAATCCGAAGAAACAGGACCAGAAGAAATTCTGAATCAGCTTCGCAAATATATAATTAAAGCCCTCAAACAGGCTGGCGGGGAAGGGGAATCAAAAGACGGAATGGATATGAGTATTTTAGTATTTAATAAAGCCCGGAACACTATAAGTTTTGCCGGCGCAAATAATCCACTGTATTTTGTTAGAGGGGGAGAGTTTCAAGAGGTTAAGGGCGATAAAATGCCTGTTGGAATTCATGAAAAGATGAATTCATTTACCCGACATACTTTTAACATTCAAAGAGGTGACACGTTTTACATCTTTTCAGACGGATATGCCGACCAGTTTGGGGGTCCCAGAGCGAAGAAATTTATGTATTCAAATTTCAAAGCGCTGTTAATGACTATACAAACCAAGTCGATGCGTGAACAGGGAAAAATCCTGGACGATACCATTGAGTCGTGGAAAGGAGATATCGATCAGATTGATGATATAGTTGTTATCGGGCTTAGATTCTAGGACCCTTATCCTCATTCCAGTAAAATACCGATAGAATTAATGGTGGTATTAAGCAACTCCTCACTTCGGTTCATTGGGGAGGCTCCTCCAATATATATTTTAAATGCCCCTTTTCTATGAACAAAGTTGCCTGCATCATCAACCATTTTAAAACTCTCTGCTGCAATTTTAAACTCGACTTTTGCTGATTCTCCTGCGTTCAAAAAAACTCGTTTGAAGTCTTTTAATGCAAAATTTGGAGCATCAGGAAACTCATCCGGATATGAAATATATAATTGACATACTTCATCACCAGATACTTCACCTGCATTTTTCAAATTAAATTTTACAATCAGGGTATCCCCTTCCTTAATTATTTGTTTGTCAGGAATCAGTGAAGAATACTGAAAATTTGTATAGCTTAATCCGAATCCAAAAGGGTAAGCCGGATCCGATTCCATATAGCGGTATGTGCGGCCATTCATGCTGTAATTATCGTATGCGGGCAATTGTTCAAGTGAAACAGGAAAACTTATGGGTAAGCGTCCGGAAGGATTATAATTGCCAAAAATGATGTCTGCAAGTGCGTTTCCTCCCTCTTCTCCCGGGTACCAGGCATAGATAATGGCATCTGCATATTGTTCAACTTCTGTTACGTCAACAGGACTGCCACCAGTAAGAACCAAAATAACCGGTTTTTCTCCAACAGCAGCAATTTGTTTAATATATTCAACCTGATTGTCGGGTAAACCATATTCCAGCCTGTCACCTAGGTAGGGAGAAGAAATTGATTCCCCTTCCTCCCCTTCCAGTAATCCTGATAATCCGGTGACAACTATAGTGGCATCGGCATCTTTAGCTCCACCTGTAGACCAGTCTATCGGATTTACTTTTGGCGTATCCAGAAGAAATCCTTGTTTATATTCAACGGTTGTTCCTGAACTTGCTTTTGAAACGATTCCCTCCAGAAAAGTAACCATGTTTCCACTCACCCCATAATAATTACCTAGCAATACCTCTGTTGTTCCTGCACCGGGCCCAACAACGTATAAATTCCTGATATCTTTATTTAAAGGAAGCACATTATTATTCTTTAACAAAACCATGGATTCACGAGCTGCCCGGGCAGCTAGTTCACGATGCTCTGCTGAATTGATAACTTCAGGACTTACATTATCATAGGGATTCATACCTGCAGGATCAAACAGTCCTAGTTTAAACCGGGTTTTCAGAAGGATTTTCAGGCTGGCATCTACTTCCTGTTCAGTTATTAGTCCTTGTTTTACAGCTTCAACGAGGTAAGGGAAATACACAGATCCACAGTTAAGATTAACGCCGCTCTTTAAGGCAAGAGCAGCAGATTCAACCGGCGAACCAGTAATTTTATGACCTGCATGAATATCAACAAGAGCCCAGCAATCTGAAGTAATATATCCTTTAAACCCCCACTCATCCCTTATAATATTTGTCAGCAGAGCAGAACTTCCGCAACAAGCTTCGTTGTTTGTGCGGTTATATGCGCACATAAAACCCTCTACTCCGGCTTCTGCCAGAGCTTTAAATGCCGGAAAATAAGTTTCAGCCATGTCCTTAGGAGAAGCAATTGCATTAAATACATGTCTGTCTTTCTCCGGTCCGCTGTGTACAACAAAATGCTTGGCACAAGCTGCGGCTTTAAGGTAGTCGGGATTATCACCCTGAAGTCCTTTAACAAATGCCGATCCAATGCGTGAAGTTAGATAGGGATCTTCACCGTAGGTTTCCTGTCCGCGACCCCATCTTGGATCCCTGAAAATATTAACGTTAGGAGTCCAAAAGGTAAGTCCGGCATACTGCCCCCGGTTTCCTATGGATTGTGAAATAGCAAATTTCGCCCTTGCTTCATCTCCAATTGCAGAAGAAATTTGAGAAATAAGATCCTCATTAAAAGTTGCCCCGAGTCCAATTGCCTGAGGGAAAACTGTTGCACGACCATTTCTTGCAATTCCATGTAAGCATTCATTCCACCAATTGTATTGAGGAACACCTAATCGATCAATTGCCGGAGCGTTATACATCATTTGCCCGACTTTTTCTTCCAGGGAAAGACGAGAGACCAGATCATTAACCCGTTCATCAAGAGTCAGACGATGATCGAGAAACGGGTATTCCGGAGCAAACTCCGAATTTCTTATATCTGTATTACAAGCAGCAAATAACAAAAATAAAAAAGGGATGATTCTCATAGCCTGGTAGTATTGGTTTATAGCCGGCAGATTAGCGTACATTTTACGCTAAGCACAAAAATAGACTAAAAAACATATAAAGCAATTCTTCAGAAAATAATAATTTAATACTATAGATTTGTGATTACTAAATGTTTTCATTGATGAAAAATATAATATCCAATTCAATTATTCTTATTAGTTCTATTTTAATACTTATTACAGCTTGCGGAAGAAATAATCAGGTTCCTGTCATTGAAATTGAAATTCCTCCTATTGAGAATTTTGTGTTCGACGGAAATTCAGACGATTGGGGGAATATTGAAAGCACGCGGCTATGGGCAAATCCATTAGGTGGTTATACCGAACCATCAGATTTGGAAGCATCCCTTAAAGTATCCTGGAGCGAAAAGTATTTGTTATTCCTTTTAGAGGTAAGCGATCAGAGTCTGGTCTCTGATACAATAAATCCATGGAGTGGAGATGCAATTGAAGTTTTCATTTCTCCATTCAGAGGATCCGGGGAGATACTGCAGATTGCCATTATTCCTTCAATGGATGGGGACTATATCAGAATCATTAAATCGGGTGGGGACAGTATTTCTGCCTTGCTTGATGGAATAATTGAATCCCTGACTAAAATCAACGGGAATAAAAGAACTACCGAAATTAAGATTGGTCTCCGTAATTATGGATCTGAGCTAAAGCCCTTACCCGGACTTGCTTTCCAGGTATATGTTGATGACGCTGATGAGGGCGGGTCCGGAAAGAATCAGTATGTTTATTACCCGACCGGACAAAGTTATTCCTCATCTTCTTCGATGTTTAATGCTCATTTCAGCCATTCTAACCAGATGGGTTTAAGTGGCGCATCGAGAGTGGTAATTATTGATAATGAAATTATTAAAGTCTATGTTTTCGGCGCTACCGGTGGAGATAAGATCGGCCTTTATAAAAATGGTCTTTTTCTTAAGAATCTGACTTCAAAAAGTGCAGCCGCGTTTCAACCAGACACAATTGATATTTCAGGTTATGGTTTTGATATCGAACGCGATTCATTTTTTGTGACGATAAACGGTGAAAGTTTATCTCTCCATGAACTGTTCCTCTCGCCGCGAATTTATGAAAAGCTTCAAGAAAAGAGGTTTGAGAGAGACATAAGAAATTACGTCTTTATGGACAGGATATCCCCTCCCCCTCAAAACGCAACTTTATTTATAGGAAGCTCAAGTATAGTACGTTGGGAAACTCTTAAAAGAGACTTTCCGGATATGCAGATTATCAAAAGAGGATTCGGGGGATCTACAAGTCCGGAAGCACTTATGTATATTAATGAGATCGTTTTTCCCTATAAACCCTCCAAAATAGTATATTATGAAGGGGATAATGATATTGTAATGGGCCTCAGTCCTGAAGAGGTTCGGGAGAATGTTCGTGCATTTGTAGAACAGGTAAAAGAGCGCCTGCCCGAAACACAGATATATATTCTGTCACCCAAGCCCAGTATTAATAGAATGCATTTATGGGAAAAATATAAGAAAACCCACTATTTACTGGCTCATCTTTCAAAAGAGTATGACGAGGTATATTTTGTTGATGTTTCCACTCCAATGTTTGATAAAAGCGGGAAACTTAGAAATTCATTGTTTGTTGAGGACGGGATACATATGAATCAGGAAGGTTATTCGATCTGGACAAGTGTTTTAAAGATGGCGTTTCTAACCAATAAATGAAATCATACCTGCTAGCGCAGGGAATTTTCAGAAATATTCCTTGAGAAAACAGAACCTAATCTGTTGTAACAAATTTACAGAGTTATTATTATGCCTGTTTCAAACAGACATAAACCGGACAATGATCTGAATGGAAAACATTCTGCATAATCCCTGCACTATCAATTCTGTTTTTAATCGAATTAGATACCATATGATAATCAAGTCTCCAGCCAAGATTTTTTCCGCGGGATCCTGCTCTGTAGCTCCACCAGGAATATTGCTCAGGTAATTGATTAAAGATCCTGAATGAGTCAACGAATCCCAGATCAATAAATTGGTCCATCCAGGCTCTTTCCTCAGGCAGAAAACCGGAGGATTTCAGATGCCGTTCCGGATGATTAATATCAATAGGTTTGTGGGCAATGTTATAATCACCGCAAATAATAATATTTGCCCTTGTGGATTTTAACTGTTTAATATAGTTGTAAAATGCCGCAAGATATTTCATTTTAACCTCTTGTCTTATTTCTCCAGTGGTTCCAGAGGGAAAATACGAATTTATAACCGTCAGATCCCCAAAATCAACACGAATAAGCCGGCCTTCCATATCAAATTGCGGGATTTCTATACCAATAGAAAAATAATCGGGTTTCTCTTTACTTAAAACCGCAACTCCACTATATCCCTTTTTTTCGGCTGAATGCCATATTTGTTTATAGCCCAGGAACTCAAATGACATTTTGTCGACCTGATCTTCCTGTAATTTAGTTTCCTGTAAACAAATAATATCCGGATTCTCCTTACTGATCCATTCAATAAAACCCTTACTAATCGCAGAGCGCAAGCCATTTACATTGTAGCTAATAATTTTCCTGATCATTGTAAAAATGTATTTAGTATTTCTAACAAACGTATGTTGAGAAATTATGTTTAACTTTTTTGAAATGATAAAGATAAAAATGTTCTCTACATAATTAGAAAATGATGAGGGGGAGAGAAATTCTCTAAAATGATTACTTTTCTTATATAATATTTTAATAACTAAGTTTGTAAAAATTAAACTCAATTAGCGAAGATTAATTATATATTTATACATCAACAGGGGAAAATTTTATTTTGGAAAAAGGGATTGTAATAAAATCAACGGGAAGCTGGTACACTGTTAAAACAGTTGCGGGACAAATCCTAAATTGTAAAATTCGCGGTAGTTACCGTATTAAAGGTATAAGAGCTACAAGTCCGGTTGCGGTCGGAGACAGGGTAGAAATCAGCGGAACCGAAAAAGACAACACTGCAATTATTGAAAGGATTGAAGAGCGGAAGAACTATATGATTCGCCGGGCGTCAAATTTATCTAAAGAATACCAGCTAATTGCAGCAAATATTGATCAGGCGTGGATAATTGTCAGTCTGATTTCACCCAAAACTTTTCTTGAATTCATAGACAGATTTCTAGTAACTGCGCAGGCTTATCAAATTCCTGCTTCTATCGTTTTTAACAAACGGGATTTGTACTCTGTTGAACTTTTAAAAGAATTAGATATTCTTATTAATCTATATGAAAGCATTGGTTATAATTGTTATTCCGTTTCAGCTAAAGAGGGGGTTAATATAAATCAGCTGATTAAAAACCTGAACGGGAAAACTACTTTGATTTCTGGCAATTCCGGAGTAGGTAAATCCACCCTGATTAATGCTTTTCATCCTGACCTTTCCCTCCGGACCGGAAAAATTTCTGAATACCATAAAACCGGTAGGCACACAACTACTTTTGCTGAAATGGTTGAATTAGGTAATGACACTTATATTATTGACACTCCTGGTATTAAAGGGTTTGGTGTAGTTGATTTCGCAAGAGAAGAAATCTTTCACTTTTTCCCTGAAATATTCAAAATTTCTGAAAAATGTCAGTATAATAATTGTATACACAACCACGAACCGGGTTGCGCGGTTAAAAAAGCTTTAGAAACTAATGAAATTGCCTTGTCGAGATACGAAAGCTATTTAAGTATTATGGATCTGGAAAAAAGCAGATACCGTTAAATCTTCTGCTTTTCCCAAAGTTTTTGCTAATGTTGAATTTATTGTTGTGGCATATTATAATAAAGACTATTTTTAAAGGCTTTCTTTCCGTTTATATTACGTGGAATTGTAGATGAAAAAACTATATCTGATAATTATCCTGGCTATAGTTGCTGTGGTCAGTATAAATTTGTATTTCTTTTTTAAGTTCAGGAAGGGCATAATAGATTATCAGAAATCTGTTATTTCGGAGCAGGTAATGCTTTGCGGATCGCAAATTGAAAAAGTAATCTCTTCATATGAGAATGAGCTTACCCGGATTCTATTTAAAAATTTTCAGCAGTTCCCAGACATTTTTACAAATGACCGTGTTTTTCGGGTAATTTCCAATGATCTTGAAGACTTATACTCAAAAAACAGGAATTTAATAAGTAACATTTCTGTTTATGATAATAAGGATGCATACCTGGGCATTTATCTAAAGGATAATGATGAGCTTGTAATTGATACTTTTCCCCAGCAGTTTTATAACGAATTGCAATCTAAGGATATCATTGTTAACAACAAAGGTTATTATACCAGCTACTTTCCGTTTTTTAGTGAAAATGAGTTAACCGGAAATGTAGTGGTTGAAATAAATCTGGAGAAATATCTGAATTCCATTTTCTCGCTATTTCGCCTTCAGGGCCTACAATGGCAATGGCTGGCAGGAAGTAATAATCAGGTTATGATGTGCAATTTTCCTGATTCCATACAAATCAGGGATTTAGAAAAAATTTCATCTGCAATTGTATCAGAAGAAGAATTAGTTCTGGAACATTATTACTTAGATTCTGAGAATTCAGAAAGATTAATAATTTCAGCCGTTTATCCCTTAAATGTACTTAATAATGATTTGGGCATTGTTTTCACAATCGAGGCGGGTAAGTTAAATACGGTTTTCCTTCGTCAAAACCTGATATTGATAATGTCGTCCTTACTTGTTATGATCTTCCTCATAGGTGTTCTGTTTCGCTATATTCATAACGATAAGCACAAACAGGTTAAAAGAGCTGCTGATTTATTGTCCCTGAAAATGATTGTTGAACATTTTCCTGTTGGAATTATGATCATTGATTCCCGGGGCACCATTCAAAACATCAACCGTACCGGTCAGAAAATGTTGTTTCTGGAAAAGGATGATGATATTACGGGTAGCAAACTTGCAAGTCAATTTCTGGTATCCAATAAGTATTTGTTGAAGGATGGAATAAATGCACCATTTGATTCAACACACTTTATTCATTACGAAAAAGACGGAAATGAAATTGTGATATACAGGAAGGATATAAAAGCACAGATCGCGGGTGAGGAACTAACCATTTCTGCTTTAATCGATGTGTCTCCGCTCGAAAAATCGCGAAAGCAGGAAGCTGCTGCAAACACAGCAAAATCTGATTTCCTGGCAAAGATGAGCCATGAGATCAGAACTCCCATGAATGGAATAATTGGAATGACAGAAAACCTTCTAAGGGGAAAACTTTCAGAAAGTCAGAAAGAGCAGGTGGTAATAATAAAAAGATCATCTGATTTACTTTTAAATATTATTAATGACATTCTTGATTTCTCAAAAATTGAAGCGGGGAAAATGATGCTTGAAGAAATCCCGTTTAATCTTACAGACGAAATAAGCTTTTCCATTTCAATATTTAAGTCGCTTGCTGAAGAAAAGGGTCTGGAGTTGCAAACCAATATCCATCCCGATGTTCCGGATCGGCTTATTGGGGACCCTTTAAGGCTTAGGCAGGTTCTTTCAAATCTGATAAATAATGCTATTAAATTCACACATGAAGGAAAAATTGTTATTGGTGTCGGTTTAATGGATAGATATAATTCATCAATAAATCTGTTGTTTTACGTTGAAGATACCGGAATTGGTATTCCCAGAGAAAACCTCAAAAAGATTTTTGGTTCATATGAACAGGGAAGCGATTCTGTGTCACGCAAATATGGCGGAACTGGTCTTGGAATGGCAATTTCGAAACAACTGGTGGAACTTATGAATGGGCAAATATGGGTAGAAAGTCCTTCCACAATATTTAAATCTTCAAAATTTCCGGGTTCTAAATTCAGCTTTACAATTGAATTGCATTCAAATGCAAAGCTGGTTAAGAATTTCGACATGTCACACATACAGAAGTATCATCAGATATCTGCTCTAATACTTACGAAAGTAAAGGATGAAGACGACACCGTTCATCGATTACTGGATCGGTTTGGTATTAATTATAGTTTCCGAACCTATGAAGAAAATTCAATTGACAGTGCGGTATTTCATATTGAGCAGAAAAAAGATTTTTATCATCTGATAATACTCATGGATAAGCCTTATCATGACGGGTTCTCCATGGCCCGTCAATTAAAGGAAAGCAAGCTTTCTGAGTTGTTTCCTGTTATTATGATTAGCTCGAATGACATACCCGGAAATTATGTTAAAGCCAAGTCATTGAGTATTGATTATTACCTGATTCAGCCTTTTGAATCCAACGAGATCTATAATATTATCAGGGAAAACTTTACCGGTGTGGATGATCATGCGGGGGTTGCTCCACAGATAAATAAGATTAGGAGCAGACTCCAGATTCTTCTTGCAGAGGATAATATTATTAATCAGCGTGTTACACAAAGTATTCTCAAACATTTAGGATTTGAAATTGATATCGCCCGTAATGGCGTTGAGGCGGTGAAAATGTTTACCGAAAAGGCATATGACATTATTTTCATGGACCTTCTGATGCCGGATATGGATGGGATTACAGCCACAAAGTTAATCAGGGAAAAGTCTACGAGTATTCCAATTGTTGCTATAACAGCTTCAGATGAATCGCAGAAAAAGACAGAAGCATTTGCTGCCGGTGTCAATGATTATCTCACAAAACCTATTAAAGTTGAGGCGATCAAAGAAATTCTTATCAAGTGGTTTTCTGAGAGTATTTAGTTTCCGGAAATCCGAAAACTGATTCTTTTCATTTCTAAATAAATCCGATGTCAAATCTGGTTACAGCGGCTGAGTTTTTAGACCTGAGTAACAGGTTTCCGGTTATCGATGTTCGCTCTCCTTCTGAATTCGAACAGGGACATATACCAGGGGCTTATAATCTTGCATTGTTTGACGATAATGAGCGGGAAATAGTAGGTACTCTTTTCAAAAAGAAAGGGAAGACAGAAGCTGTTCTTGAGGGTCTGGATTTTGCCGGTAAAAAAACACGTAAACTTGCTGAGACGGGGATTAAGCTTTCATCCAACAAACAGGTACTTATTCACTGCTGGAGAGGGGGAATGCGTAGTGCTTCTGTAGCTTGGTTACTTGAAACATGCGGACTTCAATGTCATGTATTAAAAGGCGGATATAAATCTTTTCGCAACCACATCCGAAATGTTTTCTCTTTACCAATTAGATTTATTGTTATAGGTGGTATGACGGGTTCCGGAAAATCAGCAATTCTGGACGAAATTGAGAAACTCTCATTTCAGGTTCTGAAGCTTGAAAATATTGCCCGACATAAAGGATCTGTTTTCGGATGGCTTGGCGAACTTCCACAAAATACCAATGAACAATTCGAGAATGATTTATTTGCAGAGCTGACAAAGATGGATTTTAAAAGGCCTGTATTCATTGAAGATGAGAGCAGAAATATCGGAAAAAACATCATTCCACCGGAATTATTTGGGAATATGTCTCTTAGCTGTCTTGTTGTATTAGATTTGGGTCTGGAACTTCGTATAGGCCGTTTAGTTAATGACTATGGAGTATTCCCAAAAACAGACTTGCGGAATTGCATTGAAAAGTTATCAAAGAGATTGGGGGGGGTGAATTTACAGACGGCATTAACCGCCCTTGAGGAAGGAAAAACAGCAGAGGCGGCCCGTATCAGTCTCCTGTACTATGACAAAGCATATACTTTTGGTCTTTCCAAAAAGAAAAATTCGCCCATAGTTAATATTCCGGTAGTAAGCCCGGATGCAAAAACCAATGCTAAACTGATAATTGATACCTTAATTAAGGATTCCTTAATCTGACAGGTTGTCTGAACCATCAGGTTATTTAATTGTTACAAGATTAATAATCAAATGCCTGATATATTTATTCAGAAATCACTTAAAATAACGCTATGAAAAACAACAGAATTATTGAAACACTTGGGGGTCTGGCAAAAGAAGAGAAATTAAAAACTCTTTCAGATCATATCATGACCAATACTTTTGTACTGGAAACTGAAGAGCCATTTCCTGGATACCATGGCGCAAATATGCCTTCTGAAGCAAAACCAATTTCAGCATTTTTAATAACCCGTATTAAGTATTCTCCTGAAAAGATTTTACGAATTGCGCATGTTATTAAAAAATACTTTCCACATCAATTTGATGCGGTACCCGGAAAAATCTGCATGAGGAATGATGTTTTACCCTGCATCCGAATCCGTGGGTTCAACAACTATGAGTTGATAGGTGATTTACAAAAGTGCTTTTTCTCTGAAGGAATTGAATTTGCAAAAAAGAAAACCGTTTCTGCGGATGCGGTAATTCAATTGAAAAAACACTTCACCATTGAGGAAATTGAAAATGGCATATACAGGGATTTAGATGAGCATTCAACCTATTATTTTGAGATCCCCAAACAAATGAGCTGGCAATTATTTCTTAAACTGACCCAGATTGTCAGAAACAATACATCTGCAGATTTTGACGGAGCTCTTGCTGCAATATACAGTCGGGACATACTTGATGTTGTGCGGATTTTTGCTCCGGGAATAACGATAGAGACGCTGAAACAATTACAATCCAGATATTCTCAGGAGCTTCAGAAGTTTGATTAGGTTTATTGGAGAGTTATTTCAGAAGAACTGACCTGCAGGTACACTTTATCAGATCGTCGGACAACACTATTAACAGGAATGCTGCACCGCTCTCCTTTTACTGCTTTTAAAACGGGCTTATCATCAATGCGTATTTCCTTTATTATGAACTCCAGGACCCCGGTGGTTGGTCCGGTAATAATTACATGATCATTTATATTAATTTCACCCGTTTCCACTAAAAGTTCGGCCACCTGAATCTTTTCAAAAAAGTTCGTTACTTTGGCACAATAGGTCTTACGTTTCGAAGCTTCCGACCCGTAAACCTCACTCCACTCACCAAGTTTTTGTCCGAGATAATACCCATCCCAGAATCCCCGGTTAAAAACCGTTGATAGTTTCTCTTTCCAAATCCCGATTTTATCTTTAGTATATGAGCCTGAAAGTATTGAAAGTATTGCTTCATTGTAACAGGATGTAACTGTTTTTACGTATTCCGGGGATCTTGCACGTCCCTCAATCTTAAACACTCTTACGCCCGCATCAAGCATTTTATTCAAAAAATGAATCGTAAGGAGGTCTTTGGGAGACATAATATATTCGTTATCAATTTCCAGTTGATTTCCGCTTTCAGTATCGGTTACAAGGTATGATCTTCTGCATGCCTGAAGGCAATCTCCGCGATTTGCAGAATGGTTATATGTATGCAGACTAAGGTAACATTTCCCGGAAATGGACATACAAAGAGCTCCATGCGCAAACATCTCAATTTTTACATGCTTACCTGATGGTCCTTTTATATCCTGAATCTCAATCCCCTTTGCAATATCCGAAACCTGATCCAGATTAAGTTCTCTTGCCAGAACAACAACATCTGCGAAGTTTGAATAAAACCTAAGTGAGTCTATGTTACTAATATTTAGCTGTGTAGACAGGTGTACCTCAACTCCTGATTTAAACGCGTAATCAAGGACCGCCTGATCAGAGGCAATAATTGCATTTACCCCCTCCTTTTTTGCCAGGTCAATTAGTTCACGCATTATAATCAACTCATGGTCATAGATAACCGTATTTACAGTGAGGTATGTTTTGATTTTATTTTCCTTTGCTATTGCAACAATTCGAGGCAGATCTGCACGAGTGAAATTAAAAGAGGACCGGGCGCGCATATTAAGTTGTTCAACACCGAAATAAATTGCATCTGCTCCTCCCTGGATTGCGGCCATCAGAGATTCCCACGAACCAGCAGGAGCAAGTAATTCTATATCGTTTCTTGTATAATTCATACCTATTAATACTAGCAATCAGTCAGGGGGATTCCTACTTTTTCATAACTATACGAAAGGTGGTTCCTTTTTCGGGTTCAGAACTTAAAACGAAGATTTTCCCTTCATGATATGTTTCAACAATCCGTTTGGAAAGAGAAAGGCCAAGACCCCAGCCTCTTTGTTTGGTGGTATATCCGGGCTTAAAAATTGTTTTATGTTTTGATTTAGGAATACCTTTACCTGTATCTACAACATCAATATATACAATTTGTGTATTATCCTGGACCCGTATTGTAATAGTTCCTTCACCTTCCATAGCATCGATAGCGTTTTTGCATAAGTTTTCAATTACCCATTCGAAAAGCGACTCATTCAGAGGTATTTCGATTTCATGAGGCGGGTTATCAATAACAATACTAATTTTATGAGAGCTTCTGTTTTTCAGATAATTAACAGAATTTTGGAGTGTTTGAATAAGATTTATCGGTATCAGTACTGGTTTTGAGCCTATTTTTGAAAACCTTTCAGTAATTTTTTCCAGTCGTTTTGCATCTTTTTCAAGTTCATCGACGATGCTGGCCCGATTAACATCCTGTTTTAATAGTTCTACCCAGGCATTTAATGAAGATGTTGGGGTTCCCAACTGGTGGGCCGTTTCCTTCGATAAACCAATCCATACTTTGTTTTGTTCGGCTTTCCGGGAATAGCTGAAAGCAAAATATGAGACAAGGATAAATAGTATAATCACACCTAACTGAACATAAGGAAAATACATCAGCATGGTTAATACAGTTGAATCGGAATAATATATAAAGTTTTTATCGCCATCACCAAGATCAATAATAATGCTATCATTTTGTTCCTTCATGCTTTTGAGCTGGTTCGAAAGGTAGTTTTTACGTTCCACCTTCGTTGTATCAAGGTTTCTGTAAGAAACTATTGTACCTGAGCTGTCTGTAAGAATTACCGGAACCGTATTATTGTTTTCAATAACGGAGAAAACGAAATTAAGGTTAACATCATCACTTGCAGAGCTGGTTAACTGGCGTACCGCTTCGGCCCATAACTCAACCTTTTCTTTTTCCTGAGCCGAAAGTTGTTTGACCAGCCAATTGGTATAGGTTAACGAAAGAAAACCAATCAGAATGGCAGCCAGAAACAGAAGGAACTTCCAGCGCGTTTTTTTTTCATAAATATTATGCGATGCGGCCATTTTGAAAATATTTTATTTTATATCTGTGTCCTCTTCATCCCAAACAATTTCATAGTCAGGGGTTTTTTTACCCTTGATTTTATCCTGCTTTTTATCTTCTGGTTCATATACATCATCAGTTTCGTCGCCCCAATCCATAATAAACTTGCCTGTTTCCGAATTATTTTTAATATTACTCAAAGAATCTTTTTTAAACAAACCCAACTCCTCATTAAGAATCGTTTTTAATAACTTTTTCTCTTCCTGAAGGTCTGATTTTATCTTATTTACCGTCTCTTTTTTGTCATACCTGATTTTGAAATCATCAGGAGTGCCCACAATTGAAAGATACAGATTAGTTCTTCCGGTGCCGTCATCTTCGATAACCCCGAATTCATCGCTTACCTTTTTTTGCTTTTTAACTTTTCCCGCGAGAATCTCATTCAGGTTTAGCCGTAACTTGTATTCGAAATAATTATCAAATCCATGAGTACCGGAAATGCTTAAATTAAAAGCAGATGAGTTAATATCCATCAGAGGAATATAAATCTTCTCATCTTTTATCAAAACTGAGTTTTTCAGGGTCGAGAACTTTATATGTTGGAGTTCGGAAAGTTCAACAAAGGAAGAAAGTTCGTTAACAGGTTCAAAATTAATTAATTCGCCATTTTCAATAACAAAATCAGATTCTGCTGTAACACTTTTTGTCACGAGCTCCAGTTTTGGGTTAATCCGGGATGAAAAATTAACCGTACCGGAGGCCTTCCCCATCAAATTATCAGCAACAATAAAATCCTGTCCAAAATTATTAAATGTGTAAAACAACTTATTTATATCTATTTTCTTAAGCAAACCGGAAGTCCTCAGTAACATTTGTCCCTGATTATCGGCGATAAGAGTGGCTCCCCCCGATACCGTTCCTTTCATTGTTTTCATGGAAATAGAGGAAATACTAAGCAACCCTGGTTTATAGCTAAACCATGTTTCTGCTTCAGACGCTAAAAACTTTCCGTAAATAAAGCTATCGGTTTTACAATACAAATTAAGAAAAACACTATCAGGTAAGTGAAAATCAGTCTCTTCAGAAGATGCGGATTTTTTAAGAAAGTCGGTTGCAGAAAGATACTCAGCATCAATAGAACCAGATATTTCCGGGACTGCAGATTTATGAAAGTAATAATCCCAAAAATGGTTAACGGACAGACTGGCGGAGAAACTATTTTTCCCCAACAGTATTTTAAAATCAGAGTTCCACGTTTGGTCTTCCATGCTGATATTCCCCTCAAGTAAATGAAGCGGAATTTCAAAACCGGGAATACTTCCTGATATTTCATTAAATGTAATTATGCCATTTATTCCCTTGTCAGAAATTCTTTCAATATTAATACTTTTAAATGAACCCAGGTTTATATTCAAATTCAGCGATGGATTAATATAGCCATGAACCAACTTAAGGCCTTCAATATTAAGAAATTCTGATAAATCCTTTGCGATAATGGTCCCGGAAACTGATGCAGAAAGAAATGGATTAATAAAATTATTTACGTCTAATTTACCTGCAAGTTGATTATCTCCGTAGTTAATTGAATATTCACTTAGCTGCAGCCGGCTTGTTGACGCGTTTTGCTTTGAGCCATTTGAATAGGTTCCCCTCAGTGAAATTCCGCTTAAATAACTATCAAGGTCCGGAACGAAAAGTTTTCCTTCAGTAAATTTAAATGCCGCCCGGATTGATGGTGCTTTTATACTGCTGATTTCTCCGCTTATTTTTGCCAGGATGTCAGCTTTTCCAGTAGGAGAATATTTTTTTACAGATCCCATATCAATTGGAAGTGCTGTAACAATTGATTTAATATTGAGATTTTCCCCTGCAATCTGAAGTGAAAGGATTGTATTGACTCCGGTTGAAAAGGAACCGCCGGTTTTAAAATTCAGGTCATTTAGGGAAAGGTCACCTCGCACAATTTTATAAACGGAATCATTTACGCTAAGTATCAGTCTTGTTTTAAGGTTAATTCCAGAGGCGTATTCAATTCCTTCCCTGTTAAAATTTTCAATGAATAGTGAAGCAGATGTGTTAAGTGAAAAATTATTTCGTGAAAACTTACCTTTTAGGGCTATTTCTTTTACAACACCTTCAGAATAAATGTCTTTTGAAATATTCAGAAACTGCCATGAAAAACCGTTCAGCTTAACTCCGTCTAATCCAATTGTAAGATTATTTTCCTGATTGCTGTTTGTTCTTTGTTTAAATATGCGGTAATTCGTTTCTCCTTCCCTGTCGACCATTATACATAAGTTCCCATTAACCGCATGTACTCTTCTGAGACGATAATCTTTGCGAAGAATATCAATCAGATTAAACTGCAAATAAATTCTGGATGCTGAAAAAAGTGTATCGGTCTGCATCCCTATAAACTGATTCCTGTCGAATTCATTACCTGATAAAGCAGTAACTTCTGTAAGAATAACACTGATAAACGGAAACTTTTTAATTACTGAGAATTCTGCTGTGGCAACGTTTACTTTAACATCAATTTCTTCGTTTATTTCCGAAATAATATAATTCCGAATATCTTCTTTATAGATTTTCCCAATCCCTACCCCCAAAGCTATGAGCAGAATAAGAATCAGAAAAATATATGTGAATACTTTTGAGACTTTAATTGCAAGTTTTTTCACCGCGTGAATATTTGATATTCAATCAATTAATCAGAAATTCCAGATTATCATCCGCTGAAAGTTCCAATGTATCCTTTCCATAACGGAAAATTCTTGCATTTCGTTTACCAATAAGGTGAATAGATTTATTTTCCAAAAGCAGCATGGTTCCCTCCCTTAATCCAACAACATATAACTCCGGATTAACTTTAACAAATTCCTTTATTCTGTCTTCCCTTGTTTCTCCTGCATGTCCTTCAGGGTTGGCATCCAGGTAATGAGGGTTAATCTGAAAGGGAACAAGATTAAATGACGTCATAGATTCCGGTTCAACGACCGGCATATCGTTGGTTGTTCTTATTGTTGGACAACACACGTTTGACCCTGCGCTCCAGCCTATAAACGGGGTCCCAGCCAGTACTTTGTTCCTGATTGCAGAAATTAGTTTGTTTTCTTGTAAAAGATGCAATAACTGCCAGGTATTACCTCCCCCTATAACGATAATTTCCGCATTATTAACGGCCTGAATCGGATTGGAGTATTCATGAATCGATTGAAGGTTGTGTCCTATTTCAATAAATCTTTGGTTTACCCTTGATGCATAATCATCATAACTGATCGTAATTCCAGCATAGGGGATGAACAAAATTCTTAGCTTTTCAGATCCCAGAAACTTTTTTATCTGCGGCATTGGATAAGAAAGATATTCTTCGCCGGCGTTTGTTGAATTGGAAATTAATAATAAGCGCATAATCCCAAAAAATTTTAGTTCAGGTCAAAGTTAATATTAAAACAGTTACCGGACTGAAAACTAATTCACAATGGAAATTCCGGATGGTCCTGGGAGAGCAGAACTAATATGAAACACGGAGTTTACTTATTTTGAAGTTTTGATTGTTTTTTTCAAAAAACACATTGCTAATAAGGTGAGATAACATATTATAAATGATTAACTTACCAGAAAGAGGGCTACCTATTCCCGTAATAATTTTAATTACTTCTACGGCCTGGAGGGATCCAACTATCCCGGGAAGCACGCCAAACAACCCGGTTTGTGAAGGATGTTGCGCTTTGTTTTCCTTATTTTCAGGAAAAGCACAACGTAAAGAAGGCCCGTTTAGGTAATTAAAAGTTGATACATGTCCTTCAAATTTTCTTAATGCTCCATATACCCAGGGTTTTCCGGCAATTATGCATGCGTCGTTAATGAGATAACTACAAGCCTGATTATCGGCGGTATCAACAATTATGTCGTACCGGGAAATAAAATCCAAAGCGTTTTCCGGTTTAAGATGGATATTAAAAATTTCGTGACTAACTAATGGATTCAATGCATTCAAACGTTGTTTGGAGATAATCGTTTTAAGTTTACCCAGATCGTGTCCACCGTATAAAATCTGACGATGTAGGTTGTCCTCGTTTACAATATCGTCATCCAGGATTGCAATTGTGCCAATACCGGCAGCTGTAAGGTATTGTAAAACCGGTGCCCCTAACCCACCAGCCCCGACTACCAGAACTTTAGCAGATTTTAATTTTTCCTGACCTGCTTCACCAACTTCCGGAAGCATGATATGGCATTTATAACGTCTCTTCTCAGCATCGGTTAACATATTACTGTTCTGTTTTGGTTTTATACATACAAATTTAGTGAAAGAAAGGGAAAAAGAAAGGGAGATGTTAATTGCTCAAAAATAAAGTGACCCCCAGGGTAAATCATTTATGATTTACATTGAAGGCCACAGATTCTATTATTAGAGTCTCCCTTGAAGGAAGAGAAGAACTTTCTAGAAATCAAGCAGAGTGAGACCAATTGAAAACGGATAGAGTTCCGGACCTTTATTGGCTTCAAATAATGGGGTCATATAATAATTTGCAAAGAGTCTAAGTCCTCTGTATCCCGCACGAGCAGTAAAACCATATCTGAGAGGAGAAATGTTATAGTCGTCCTTGTCCTTAATTTTTTGCTCATCTCCATTTTCCTTGTAAACAATTTTTGTATTGGATCCTAGTTTTACGCCAACCATGGGGCCGGCTGAAAGATAAATTCTTTTCTCTCCTGCCGGGATCTGGAATTCAAGAAGTAATGGAGCCCGGAGGTAGGTCGTCTGCAGTTTATTCTTTTTTATATCAGTATAGGCCAGAGGCAGTCCTTCGATTACTCCGGCATTCTTCTGAATATTGTTACTATTATCGAAATGATAATTATTCCATTCCAAGCCAAGACCCGTAACAAGGCCGATTTTATCCGTACCAAGACCAAATCCGTAATCCATAAAGTTAATATTAAAGTTCCAGGAACGTCCTGTGTTCAGATCCATGAAACTCATTGAATTATCGAGACTCATTGACATACTGCTGTTAACATAATTATTGAGCCCAACTTCAAATCCTGCCCAATGAGGCTTAAATTTACCTTCACCATCATCATCTTCATTGTCATAATCTATGTCCTCATCATAATCAATATCTTCGTCAATATCCTCTATATTAACCTGGGTTCCTTTATCACCATCAATAATAATAATCCCTTTTTTACCAACTTTTATCCTGGTGGTATCCTGGTTTTCATTTATAACAAGGGTATCATCAGGTCCGACAGTAACAACTGTGTTTTCGGATTCTTCGCTAACTGAAACAATGCCAGCGTTGGCTTCAGTTGCTGGCTCTTCCTGTGTAAAAGCCGGAAAACACATAAGACCGGCAAGTACAATTGTAAACAGACTTTTCATTTGGGTAGATTTTATAATTATTATTTAATATCCGCTTTTGATCATGTGACGTGAAGGCTGAATGAAAAGTTACAGGGCGTTTAAAAATTTGTGAAAAAAGTAATAAAGACAACTATTTCCGGAGCCGGATAAAACCAGGAATGAGTATTTTTAATATTCGTTTTCACGAAGAACATTCTAACCAGAAAAGAGTAAAAACAAAAGATTAATAACTTTCCCGGCTATTTTACAGAAGTAGTTGAGAATGAAAGAAGCTTTGAATCGAATGAATAAGCAGAAATGCTTCCGTCCTCGTCAATTCTTTTCTCTAGCTTCATCTCCCCTCCTGTAAGCTTATTAATGCCCGTAATTCCGGCATCTGCCAATTCCCATGCAGTAATACGGGCGTTTTCCCTTTCTCTTGTTCCGATAACTTTGGCGGTTAGTTGTTGACGGGCATATTCTGAAATACTTAAATATTCCGGAGCTACGGTTCTTACTGAAACCGGAGAATACGTAATCTGACCTCCATTAATCGTTGGAACATAAATCGTGTTGTCCGCCAGAGAAGGCAATTTTATTTGTATTGAAGGGTTGAGTCTCTGCTGGTGTAATGGATCTTTGTGTTTCTGATCTTCATTGTTGTTATCAGGTGACACTGAGCTTTTGTTTACCGGGGTTTGCTTTTTCTCTTTTGGAGAAACAGCGGCTATTACTGAAGACTGATAAATTTTTGGGACAGTGTTTTGTACAGTCTTTATATCATTTATTGATTCCTTAACATTTGTATCCGGCCTTGAAATAATTACTGCTGGCAAGTCTGCCGCCATTCCCGGGATGCTCTGTGTAATTTTTTCACTTCGAAAATAAATAATAAGCATAAACAGGATTGATGCAGCAATTGATAGTGAGGGATAAAGGATGTCACGAGGAATCAGAATCACTAACTTTTTAAGCTTTTGCTTTCCCGGGAAAATTATGCTTTTATCAGGAATAAGATGCAATTGCATGAAAAAATTAAGGGTTTTCAGAGCCTCAGGATGTTTGCGGGTAAATAACCCCAGACCTGACCTTTGCTGTTCATTCAAATCACCTTCTGCAGACGCTATGCAAAAATCCTGTAAATTATTTTCGTTTACCGGAAGGGAAAGATCCGGATGTTTCAGGTATTCTTTATGGTCAAACTCTATATTGTCGGGGTGAAGAGAAATTTTTTCGGTTCCCTCCAGCTCAGATCTAAGATCGGGATTAATCAAAAGAAAATCTTCGAGCATATGGATATCCCGATCCGAAAGATTTCCGTCGAGATAATCCAAAAAGTAGAGCTCGTAATTATTTCTATTAATTTTCATTTCGTTATTATAAAACTTTCTCAGGACTTCCAATATAATTTTTAAGAAAGACCCTCCCCCTGTAAATATAAACTTTTACCTGAGATTCGGAAAGGCCAGTAATTTCAGATATTTCATCATATGAGTATCCCTCATAGTCGCGCAAAAGAATTACAGATCTTTGGGTTTCCGGTAAAAGATTTATGGCTTTATGTAGAATTTCATTCAGATCGGAATACTGGTTATCATGTGCCATATTTTCGAACCTTACCTCTTCAAAACTTGCCTGTCTGCTTTCCTTGCGAATCATATCAATCATTGTATGATAAGCTGTTGAAAAAAGATAGGATTTTACTTTTCCGGATTCTACCGTTTCGTGTTTAATCCAACATTTTTCAAATGTATCCTGAACAACATCACGGGCTTTATCCTTGTCTTTAATGTTTTTTAGGATAAACCTGTAAATCCCGTTAGAATAGTCTTCTACAGCTTTGTTATAATCTTTTACTGTCATTTTAGATCCGCTTTCCTGAGCATATGACGATAATGATAGACGAAAGTTACAATTAGTTTGAAATAAACAAAAATGTTTTGTAAACCCCGGATTATTACTGTGTTCTAATTGCCGATTAATCGTTTAATGATTGCATAACCGGAAAGTAACCATCAGGGAAAGAAAGGAAACCGGCTTAAAGAAAAGTATTAAAATTACACCCCGTAAAATAACACTGAAAAAAACACCTTCGTGACTAAGGAATCTTCTGGAAAAACTTTCTCCCTTTAAAAAACTCATAGAAACTTGTGTTCATCAGGATTAACAGAAGTCCGTAAGCTGCGTCTTCAATGGGGATTGTAAATAGTCTGATTGAAAGGTTTTCCGCATTATTGTACCAGACGATTTCCTCCCGGATAAACGATCCGGTAAGTATTCCGTTAACTGCTAAGAAAGGTATCAGAATTACCAGATAAGCGAGATAAAATCTACCCATGTACTTTGCTTTAAAAAGAAACTCAACAATAAATATGAAGGCAGCTGTGAGAAAAAAAATAACCGATGTATAGGCTTTATTGAAATTTAGCAATGCAATTATCAAAAGAAAAAATATCAAAAAACCACTTATATAAGTCGTGAAATTTCCAAGCAGATCCCTCCGTATATAATTATTAAGGACTTCGTAAGTAAAAAGAGAAGCGTACGGAACAATAATGAAAAACAACCACTCTTCAAAGGGTAGTCTGAGGATATGTAGTCCGTTTAAATGTAAAGGATTAAAGCCCCAAATTCCACGAGTGGTGAAGATTACGTCCCATGGAATAAAGATCAACATGGTTAAAAAAATAGAAGGGAAGAGGTATTTCCACTGCGTATAGAAATGTACTTTTCTATCGAAACTAAGAATTAGAGGAAAACTTAAAGCTATAAGATTAACGAGCAAATAGGTAGACATGGTATCAATATTTTCCCCTTTGAGCTTTACTATTATCTTTAAAATACTTCCACGGGATCATCAGAATGAATCCAAAATTTTCTCCGCCAAGATGATGATCGTTGTGTGCTTTAACCACGGATCTGAAATAACGGTTATCAATTTTGTCGAGAATAGGAAGTCTTCGGTGTACAAGAACATCATGAAAGAGAAAGTATGCGAGGCCATAAAGAGCTATTCCCAGACCGATCCAAAACCGAAAATCGAAGTATTCAGCCCCGACGACAATTAAAAATATGCTTGGGAAGGCAAAAATAAGTGCGAAAAAATCATTCCATTCTAAAGGCTCATGCTCTCTGGTGTGATGATCCTTATGTAAAACCCATAGAAAGCCATGCATTACATATTTATGGGTAAACCAGGCAACAAATTCCATGAACAAAAATGAGCCAAGAACTAATCCAACAATTATAAAAATATTCATGGTAGCAAATTAATTATTAAATCATATTAACCTTATATTTTATGTCAGCTTTTAACATAAGTAAGATCTTAATGAAGTTGGGAATCCTGATTCTTTTAGTAATCAGCACTTCTGCAGGTGTTCTTTTGATTTTTTTAAAAAGAGTATAATAATAAACATAAGAGAGATAAACTCCAAATCCTGAAGAAGGGGGAAGTTTCTTTATACCTGAAAGCCCTCTTTGAAAATCGATTTCTATTTCTGACTCAATATCTCTTTTGGTTTTCTCATCGAAGGTCTCTAATTTAAAACACGGAAAATATTCACGTCCCATACCTTCGAAATCAGCTTTTATATCCCTAAGAAAGTTGATTTTCTGGTATGCCGCACCAAGACTCATTCCAAGAGGTTTAAGGGATTGGTAAGATTTTTCATCTCCATTTAAAAAAACCTTAAGACACATTAGCCCTACAACTTCTGCAGAACCAAGAACATATGCATTAAACTGTTCCCTATTATATTTCTTTTCCGTGAGATCCATTTCCATGCTCTGGAGGAAAGTGTCAATCAGATCCCTTTCAATATTATACTTATGTACTACTTCCTGAAAACTATTCAGAAGTGGATTAAGGCTTATTTTTTCAATCAGGGCCTTATCAACCTCATTACAAAACCTATTAAAAAGTTCTTCCTTATTAAAATCATGAAATGAGTCAACAATCTCATCTGCCAGCCGAACGAATCCATAAATTGCATACACCGGAGCCTGATGCTCCTTTCCCAGCCGTTTGATTCCCATGCTGAAAGATGTACTATACGCATTTGTAAACAATCTGCTTAAATCATAGGATACTTTGTCGTAATGGCTTTTCATACAAGATATTATCGATTAAAGTATTTGTGTATTTCCCCTGCAACAACCTGTCCGGAAATAATTGTCGGAGGCACACCTGGTCCGGGGACAGTAAGCTGTCCGGTATAGAAAAGGTTTTTTAGCTTGGCGCTTCTCATTTTAGGCTTCAGAATTGCCGTTTGCAGGAGTGTATTTGCCAGGCCATAGGCGTTTCCTCTGAAAGAGTTATAGTCCTTAATAAAATCGTTATGTGCATACGATTTTTTGTATACCACATGTTCGGCAATACTTTGTCTGGTAATTTTTTCAAGCCGATTCATTATAAGCTGATAATAGTGTTCCCGTATGCGTTCAGTATCCTCAAGTCCGGGAGCCACGGGTATCAGGACAATAAGATTATCGTGTCCATCTGGCGCGACCGTTGGATCGGTAACTGAATTGCATGAAACATAAATTGCCGGATTTGTTGGCCATTGCGGTTTTTCATATATTTCATCTGCGTGATTATTAAAGTCTTCATCAAAAAAAAGATTGTGATGAAGTAAACCGGAAAGTTTTTTATTAATTCCCAGGTAGAATAGTAATGAAGAGGGGGCCATAACTCTTTTATCCCAATAACTTTTAGAGTACCTCCTATATTGCCCGGGCAACAGGTTCTGCTCAACATGATGGTAATCAGCAGCACCTACAACTGCCTCGGAACGGTATTCTATACCGTTAACCATCAATCCGGTAGTTTGTTTATTTTCAATTAAAACACTATCGACATTAGCGTTAAGATGGAATACTGCTCCTTGTTCTTCTGCAAGTTTTTTCATAGCCTCAACAACACTATACATTCCCCCGACAGGATACCATGTTCCTAGCTTAAGGTCTGCATAATTCATTAAAGTATACAGTGCGGGTGTACTTCTGGGTGTTGCACCGAGGAAAATAACCGGAAACTCCAGAATTTGCCTTAACCGGGGATCTTTAAATTCTGAATGAACATATGAAGTAACCGATCTGAAAAAATCTAATTTGAAAGCTCCTTTAATAAAATCCCAGCGCAAAAGTTCAGTGAAGGAGTTTCCGGGAAGGTATACTATTTTGTTAATCCCTATATTGTATTTGTATTCTGCTTTATCGAGAAAAATTTTGAGTTTTGAAGCAGAGCCCGTTTCAATAGCCTCAAATGTCTGGTAAAGTTCATCCATATTAGCCGGGATGTCAACATAATCATCAATGCCAAAAAACATGCGGTATCCGGGGGATACTCTTTTTAAATTGTACATATCACTTACCGAATAGCCGAAGTTGTTAAAGAATTTTTCAAAAACATCAGGCATCCAGTACCATGTTGGTCCCATATCGAACCGGTAACCATTTTCTTCAAGTTTCCGGGCACGTCCACCGGGCATTGAGTTCTTCTCGAAAACATTAACACCATAACCTTTCTGTGCCAGAAAAGCTGCAGTTGACAAACCCGCAAATCCT